>JBFMCS010000041.1 GCA_040754315.1 Bacillota bacterium | reverse complement strand
GGAGGGGCCACACCCGTTCCCATCCCGAACACGGAAGTTAAGCCCTCCTGCGCCCATGGTACTCGGCGGGTCGCCGCCCGGGAGAGTAGGTCGCCGCCGGAATGCCTTTCTAACAGCCCCCGTTACATACTCTAACGGGGGCTGTGCCATTGAGGCTGCTGGCTGATTAAACGATGAAAGGAATAGATCGCCGGGTTGAAGAATGATACGGGGAACACCCATCAGGGAGGCTGTCATGGGCACATTCATCTCGCTTGACGGGCCGGACGGAGGAGGTAAAACAACTCAGATTTGCCTGCTTCATGAGGAGCTTGAGAGAAGGGGCTTTCCAGTTACGAGGACGCGCGAGCCCGGAGGCACCGCGCTAGGGGAGAGGATCCGCAACATACTCCTGGACCCCGTGAGCCAGGCAGACCCGGTGACGGAGGCTCTGATGTACGCTGCAGCCCGAGCCCAGCTGGTGTCTCGGGTGATCAGGCCTGCGCTGGAAGAGGGGCAGGTTGTACTAGTAGAGCGTTTCTATCATTCCAGCATTGCCTACCAATCCTATGGTTCAGGCGTTGCCTTGAACATGACCCGGGCACTAGCCGAAATTGCCACCGGGGGTTTGACCCCGGACCTGACACTGATCCTTGATATTTCCCCGGAAATAGTCTTCAGGGAACGCATAGTATCCAGGCCTCTAGACAGGATCGAGGGCAGGGGCTTACAGTTCCACAGGAGGGTGCGGGAAGGCTTCCTGGCCCTGGCGGCGGACGAGCCTGGGAGGCTCAGGGTCATAGACGCGACTTCATCGGTGAGAGAGGTGCACGCAAGGGTGCTCAGGGCCGTGGAAAGCCTGCTGGGCAAGGAACTGGGGGGCGAGGTCCGATGACGGTGTCCCTGAAGAACTTGGTGGGTCAGCCTTGCGCTAGCAGGTTGCTGAGGCACAGCATCAGGAAGAACCGCATGGTCCATTCCTACCTGTTTGTGGGTCCCGGCGGAACCGGCAAGAGCACTGCAGCTATGAGTTTCGCCAGGGCCCTGGTCTGCCCAGAAGATCCTGAGGGCTGCGCCCATTGCCCATCCTGCATGAGGGTAGATGCCTCCTCTCACCCCGATGTAAAGGTGTTCAAAGAGAAATCGAGCCTGGGCATAGATGCCATGAGGAGCCTGCAACACGATGCCTGGCTGAAACCGCAGGAGAGCGCCCGGAAGGTGTACATCATTGATGATGCGGGAAGCCTCACGGTGGAGGCGTGTAACAGCGTGCTTAAGATCCTGGAAGACCCACCCGGGCACTGCATCTTCATTCTAGTATGCGCAGATGCCAAAAGCCTTCCGGCAACCGTACTCTCCAGGTGCCAGGTCGTACCCTTTCGCCATGCGGCACTGGGTGACATAGAGGACCATCTAGTGAGCCTGGGGAAGACACGGGAAGAGGCGAAGACCCTCGCCACAGCATCCAGGGGCCTTCTGGGCCAGGCCCTGGTCCTGGCGGACTCCCCCCATTACGCTGAGTTCAAAGACAAATGCATGAGAGTGGCAAAAGAGGCCCTTGAAGCCACCCCCACCCGTGCCCTGGAGTTGGCTGGGGAACTGGAGCGATCAAGAGAGGACCTGGAGGACGCCCTTGACGCCATAGCAGGGATATACCGGGACGCAATGGTACTGAAGCTAGCACGGCCCAGAGACCTCCTAGATGGAGATACTGGCAGTTTTCTGGAGGGTCTGGTGGCCGGGGTTAGCCCGGAGCACCTGTGCGAATGCATCAAGGTAGTGCAGGAAGCCCGAACTTGGATTTGCCGGAACGCCAACCGGCGGCTGGCTCTTGATGTCATGATAATGCGGCTGGCAGATGGCAGACGGGCAAACTCGTGAAGGAGGACCCTTAGATGGTGCGTGTGATTGGAGTACGATTTAAGAAGGTCGGCAAGATTTACTATTTCGATCCCCAGGACATTCCCTTGGAGGTCGGCGACTGGGCGATTGTTGAGACTGCCAGGGGCACCGAAATCGGCGAGGTAGTCGTGGGTCCCAGGGAGGTGACCGAGGACCAGATCGTTGCCCCGTTGAAACGTGCCCTGCGGAAGGCAACCAGTCAGGATATGGAACAGGTAGCCAAGAACCAGGAGAAGGAGAGGGAAGCCCTTGAGATATGCCGGAAGAAGGTTGAGGCGCACGGCCTGGATATGTACCTGGTAGATGTCGAGTATACCTTTGATCGCAGCAAGATAATCTTCTACTTTACCGCGGAAGGACGGGTTGACTTCAGGGATCTGGTGAAGGACCTAGCTGGAGTATTCCGCACCCGCATTGAACTACGCCAGATCGGTGTGAGGGACGAAGCCAAGATGCTGGGAGGACTGGGCCCTTGTGGCCGCGAATTCTGCTGTTCCAGCTTTCTAGATGACTTTGAGCCTGTATCCATTAGAATGGCCAAGGATCAGAACCTATCTCTCAACCCCTCGAAGATATCCGGCGTATGTGGACGGCTGATGTGTTGCCTTCGATTTGAGTTCGACCACTATGAGGCTGCCCGGGCGTCCATGCCCAGCGTAGGCCAGATCGTCATCACTCCCAAGGGTGCAGGCAAGGTTACCTTAGTGAACGTGTTGAGGAACCAGGTTACGGTGCAACTGGAAGATGGGACCACAGATTTCCCTGTCGGGGAAGTGAGGGCCAAGGGTTAGTGAATGCTGCCGGGTTACTGTTCCTCGTGGGAACCCCTATAGGAAACCTCGACGACATGACCTTCAGGGGAGTGGAAGTCCTGAGGGGTGCTGACGCTGTTGCTGCAGAGAACCTGAGGCACACAAGGGGTCTTCTAAAGAAGTATGGCATAACCGCCAGGCTTATCAGCTACAGGGAGGAGAACAGCCACCGTCAAGGTCCGGCCTTGATCGATATCATTAAGGCAGGGAAGACGGTGGCCCTGGTTACGGACGCAGGGATGCCAGGAATATCGGACCCCGGTGCAAGGCTTGTGTCTCTTGCCCTGGATCAGGGGGTGGAGGTCCGGGTAATTCCAGGACCCAGCGCCCTCCTGGCGGCTTTGGTAATCTCCGGCCTCCCTACAGTTCCCTTCCACTTCGAGGGTTTTCTCCCCAGGACCTCTGCCAAACGCAGGGCCCACCTGCGCCGGCTGGCATCCCTAGAGAGCACATTGGTGTTCTATGAAGCCCCCCACCGAGTCAGGGAGTGCCTGGAAGACATGGTTCACGAACTGGGGAATCGGAAGTGTGCCGTGGCAAGAGAGATCACAAAGGCATATGAGGAAATCCTTCGAGGTCCATTAACGGGAGTACTGGCTGGGCTCACAGAGCCTAGGGGTGAATATGTCCTTGTAGTCTCCGGGTTTACGGGAAAAACGGAGGTCACTGACAGTGAGATACAGGAGTACATAAAGGATTTCAGGGTTCAGGGGTTTTCTTCACGTGAGTCGATCATCGCCACTGCGAAGGCCCTGGGAGTGCCCAGGAAGCGTGTCTACCGTCTAGCCCACTCGTAACGGTTCTCCAACAAGCCTGGTGACCAGAAAGAAGAGAGCCCGCCTCCAGGCTCCCCTCATTAGTCGAATTGAACTTCGTACTGTCTAGTCTTGTTTGAAGCAAATTGAAGGGGAAAGCCTCTTTCTACACCGCCTTGCTTGCCATGGTCTGTATGCAGCCCCGGCAGACGTTCTTGCCGCGAAAATGCTCCACGTTCTGGGCATTACCACAAAATACACAGGCAGGTTCGTACTTGCGAAGGATGATCTTGTCACCATCCACATAAATCTCCAGTGAATCCTTCTCCTCGATGTCCAGCGTCCGGCGTAGCTCAATGGGGATCACCACTCTACCCAACTCGTCTACCTTCCTTACGATCCCAGTGCTCTTCATCATCTCCGGTCACACCTCTCTTCTACAAAATTCGACAAACATTACGTCTAAACAGTACCAGATATACCAGAAAAAGTCAACAGCCTGAGTGCAATAATAGGGTATAGATTTGAGATGGAATGAAAAAACTCCACCCAATACGAGCATAGACCCTTTTACAGTAATCGGCTTGACAAAGATACCAGGCTTACCATATATTCTAGGCAGTCCCAGAAGAAGAAAACGATGACGGGGATGAGTAGCCATTCTGCGGTCAATCAGAGAGCCGGGACAGGTGAAAGCCGGTGTGCCAGCGGGTGGTGAACATGGTCCCTGAGTGCGTGGCTGAAGTGGAGGAGTAAGTCACGCCGGGTGTGCCCGTTACCGCATGGGTGCTGGCGCAGGCACCCACGGAGTCCATAAGCCGCGAGGCTCTTGGAGAACTAGGGTGGAACCGCGATTCTCGTCGCCCCTGAAAGGGGGCATTTTGTTTTTCTCTGAGGAGGGTAAGCCATGCCAACCGCATCAAAAGGAACCTTCTACATTACCACACCAATCTACTACCCCAGTGACAGCCTTCATATCGGCCACGCGTACACCACTGTAGCCGCAGACGCCATTGCCAGGTTCAAGAGGCTTCAGGGCTACGACACCCGTTTCCTGACGGGCACCGACGAGCACGGGCAGAAGATCGAGCGAAAGGCGCAAGCCGCGGGGAAGACCCCTCAAGAGTTTGTCGACGGCATAGTGGTGGGCATCAAGCGTCTCTGGGAACGGCTAGGCATTTCCTATGATGACTTCATCAGGACTACGGAGGCCCGGCACAAGAATGCGGTACAGGAGATTTTCCGCCGGATTCAAGACAAGGGAGACATCTACAAGTCCGAGTATGAGGGCTGGTACTGTGTTCCCTGCGAGACCTTCTGGCTCGAACGCCAGTTAGTGGATGGGAAGTGCCCCAATCCAGATTGTGGGCGTCCAGTGGAGCTCCTGAAAGAAGAAAGTTACTTCTTCCGCCTCTCCCGGTACCAGGACCGGCTCCTGAAGCACATAGAGGGGAACCCGGACTTCATTCAACCCGCCTCCAGGCGCAATGAGATGATTAGATTCATTAAGGGTGGCCTGGAAGACCTCTGCGTTTCAAGGACTACGTTCAAGTGGGGTATACCAGTCCCCGGGGACCAAAAGCACGTCATCTACGTCTGGTTTGACGCCCTGGCCAATTACCTCACGGCCTTAGGCTACCCACTTGAGAGCGAAGTCCCCAAGTACTGGCCCGCAGACGTCCACCTCATGGCCAAGGAGATCGTCAGGTTCCATACGGTCATCTGGCCAATAATCCTGATGGCCCTGGATGTACCATTGCCCAAAAGGGTATTCGGCCACGGATGGCTTGTGTTTGAAGGGGGCAAGATGTCTAAGTCCAAAGGAAACGTGATTGACCCTCTGGTGCTGATAGAGAAGTATGGAGTAGATGCAGTGCGCTACTTCCTACTGAGGGAAATCCCCTTTGGTGCGGACGGCTTCTACTCGGAGGATAATCTCATACAGCGGGTCAACACCGACCTCGCCAATGACCTGGGAAACCTCCTGAACCGGTCCCTGGTTCTCCTGGAGAAGAACTTTGGGAACGTTGTGCCCACCTCAGGACCGGACGATGGGTTCGCGGCGCTTGTGGTTGAGGTCATCAAGGATTTCCAGGAGGCTATGGAACGCCTCGAACTCTCCAATGCTCTGGCCGCTGTGTGGCGCTTGGTGGCGCGGGGGAACAAGTACCTGGACGAAGAGGCTCCATGGGCCCTGGCTAAGCAGGGAAGGAAAGATCGGGCTGGCGAGGTCATCTATAATGTCCTAGAGGTCCTGAGGATTTCGGCGACGCTCCTGACGCCGTTCATGATGGAAACCCCAGAGAGGATTTGGCTGCAGCTGGGGGTCCAGGGAAGTCCACGGGACTCCTCCTGGGAAACCCTGGGGCGCTGGGGCCTCCTGCAACCTGGCACCCCGGTAGCCAAGGGTGAACCACTGTTCCCTCGCATTGAAGTGTCCAGTGACGAAGAAAACCAGTATTCAACCATATCCATTGAGGAATTCCAGCGACTGGACCTCCGTGTAGCGCGAGTCCTCAGCGCCGAGAGGGTAAAGGGTACGGACAAACTCTTAAAGATAGATCTGGACCTGGGCTACGAGCGAAGGCAGGTGGTTTCCGGCATTGCGGAGGACTACTCCCCGGAAGACCTTGCAGGAAGGTTTGTCATAATAGTCGCCAATCTTGAGGAGGCCAAGATCCGTGGAGTGCGTTCCAAGGGGATGATCCTGGCGGCTTGCGATGGGAAGGGGGACAAGCTCCTAACCGTGGACCGGCCAACAGAATTGGGGTCCAAGGTCTTATGAGACCTGTGCTGGTGGATACCCACGCGCACCTGCACATGAATTCGTTCGCTTCCGACCGCCAGCAGGTGCTGGAACGGGCGTGGGCCTCCGGGCTGGCGGCCGTACTAGAGGTGGGGATCGGGCTCGAGTCTTCCCGCAAGGCCCTAGCTCTGGCGAGGGCTAACCCGGGAGTGTGGGCATGTGTTGGGATCCACCCTCATGATGCAGCTCGCTGGAGCGACCCTTCATCCTTGCGTGCCCTCGCCCAGGAGCCTGAGGTGGTGGCCATAGGAGAGACAGGACTGGATTTCCACCGGAACCTGTCTCCCCGGCAGGAACAGGAAAGAGCGTTTCGCGAGCAGTTGAGGCTTGGGGTGGAAATGGACCTCCCCGTGGTGGTACACTGCCGGGACGCCTACAGGGAGGCCGTGGCCATCATGGGAGAGGAGGGAGCCAGGCGCGGGGTAATGCATTGCTTCTCAGGGAACGTGGAGAATGCCCGCGAGGCCCTGCATCTGGGTTTCTACTTATCCATCGCAGGCCCAATCACGTATCCTAAGTCTGACCGTCTCAGGGATATTGTCAGGTTTGTGCCGCTGGATCGCCTGCTTGTTGAAACAGACTGCCCGTTTCTTGCTCCCCAGGCCATTCGGGGGAAGCGAAACGAGCCAGCCTTTGTTTACCATGTGGTACGGGAATGCGCTGCAATAAAGGGGGTAAGCATGGACAGGATGGCCGAGGCAGTCGCGCAGAACTCCAGGGAACTCTTCGGCTCGCTGTTCTTGAATGGAGCGGAAAGGGTCGGCAGCCGGCCCCTTAGCGATTGAGGGCGAAAGAACCCGGCCGGCGGACAATACAAGGAGGTCCACCGTGGATGCAAGCATGACATCACTAAGTGTTCTCAGAGCCGCCCTGGCCAAGCATGGTCTCAGTCCCAACCCCAAGCTTGGCCAGAACTTCCTGGTGGATGCCAACATACTCAGGAAGATAGTAGATGAGGTTTCTCCCAATCCAGGCGAACTAATCTTGGAGGTGGGGCCCGGAGCCGGAGCGCTTACCCAAGCGATGGCCAGGCGAGGCGCCTGGGTCCTGGCCCTAGAGTATGACCGGGGCCTGTGTCGCCTCTTGGACGAACTGTTTTACTCGTGCCAGAGAGTGAGTATCATTCAGGCCGACGCGACCAAGGAGGACCTGGCGGCGATTGCCCGCCATCACGCCGCCCAGATGGGGCTGTACAAGGTCAAGTTTGTATCTAATCTCCCCTACTACCTCTCATCGGACCTGCTGTACCAGATCATCCACAACATCCTCGCGTGGGAGAGCATCACCGTTATGCTCCAGCGAGAGGTTGCAGAGCGCGTTGTGGCTTTTCCCGGCACAAAGAACTATGGTGGTTTGAGCGTGGCAGCCCAGGCAGTAGCAGAGGCCAGGCTGGCATTTTCCGTCCCTCCTGGCGCATTCTGGCCTCGCCCTGAGGTCTATTCATCCCTTGTGATTATGCACCCACTGGCAAGGCCCCTCTACGGCCAGTGCGCCAGTGATTTCTACTCTCTGGTCAACGCCGCCTTCCGGCAACGGAGGAAGACGCTGGCCAGTGCCCTTAAGAGTCTGGAAATGGACCGCCAGGGCACCGCGGAACTCCTGGCATATGCCGGGATTGATTCTGCAAGACGTGGCGAAACCCTTAGCGCCAGTGAGTTTGCCCTCCTGGCGGCAGCGTACAGGAGCCTTAAACATAGGCCTTAATGGCGAAATGTGATTCCTTGTGCTACACTCAATTCGAGGTGACTTCAGATTGGTGTTTATCAGCCCGACCAAGGGTTCCCTGTCTTTTGAAGGAATGTTCAAGGACCTCATGGAGTACATGAATGAGAGTCCAGGAAGCACCTATAAGGTAATCGTGGGTACGGACTCCCATAACAAGGATGAGGTCACCTTCGTAACCGCCGTTATCATCCACCGCCTGGGCAAAGGCGCCCGCTACTACTACACCAAGAAGCGAGACCGCAAGATGATAAGCCTCAGACAGCGGATGTTCTACGAGGCTTCGCTGAGCCTGGGGGTTGCAGGACGCCTCGCGGAGAAGATGGCCCATAGCCATGCGGACCTGGCTGGGCTGGAGATACACTTGGACGTAGGAGAAAAAGGCGACACCAAGGATATTGTCCGGGAAATCGTTGGAATGGTGATGGGCAGCGGCTTCGACGCAAGAATCAAACCGGAATCCTACGGTGCCTCGAAGGTCGCTGACAAGCACACGAAGTAGGAACGAAAGCCCCGTATCCACCGCCCGAGACCTCATAACCCCTCTGTCTGCCGGTGTTCGGTTAAGGGCGGGCGAGGCGGGTGCTCCGAGCATGTGCTCCACCACCAGCCTAAGCCGCTCCAGGTCCCCAATTTCCTAAGTCTCCTCCCACCCAAGGAGCCGCCCCTATGTTACCGCCCCTGTGGTATAATGCCATGGGCGCTCCTCCCTCCTCTCAGGGGTTCTATCGCTAAACATCACTTCGGCAACGAGGGCAGGGATAACCCTGGTTTTCCTGAGGTCGATTTCCCGAGACTGCCCGCCATCCATGATGAAAAAAGCCCACGATGCACTATCCCATGGGGTCAAAGCCTTTTCCCTTAACTACATCCATGCTCAGCCTGCCGATCTTCTGGAACGCAAATGGCTCGGGCGAATTTTCTATTGACAGCCAGCAGATACTCCTATATCATAATCTATTCAAATTGACAAGTGACTAAATTGATGGTACAATTATTGACAGTGAGGGTCGATCTCAAAGGGGTGTGTGACCAATGTCAGGCAGCAATGCCATAGCCAAGATAAAAAGCGGGCTTGACGGGCACGTTGGTCAGCGTATTATGATACGAGCCAACAAGGGCAGGAAGCGTGTGGTTGAGCGAATGGGCGTTCTCGAGCAGACGTACCCCAGCATATTCGTGGTTAAACTAGACGATGACCGTTTCCTGGGACGCAGGGTCTCCTATAGTTATACCGACATCCTCACCCGCACCGTAGAGTTAACCCTGGCTGGCGAGGCCCTGCAAGAGACCGGTGTGGCTGACGTGACCTAAAGCGTGGGCGGGGCACGAGATTACTGCCTCGCCCTTTCCAAGCCCTCACAGCAGATCAGGTCGCCATGGTGGAGGCCTCGTCCGGGCCTCGGGCGGGGATCGGTGTTGCGCCGGCCTCCGTCCCTGGGATGTGAGCCCACCGGAAACGGAGATTTATTGATGACCTCCTATCCAAGCGAGTCCGGGCATTCCCTCCTTAATGAGCACGGCGCCCACTTCTTCACCAATCCCGGTGGAAGCGTCCCTCACCCATTTGCCGGTGTTGGCGCGACTTTGATAGGCGCCGATAGGCGCCATGCTATGTAGCCCCCCGGCCGTCTCTGGGGATAGATAAGCCCGCGTGGGATCAAGTCTATCACAAGTGTGTGACAGCTCCGGCAAAGAAACCACCGTCTGGCAGAGATGGTTGAGGGACGCCGCCTTGAGGTCATGAAGAACCTCGAGTGATGCGTCCAATGCACAGCCATGGTTCCCCCACAACCTGCACACTTGCAGAGGACCATGTGCGACGACCGCCATGGAGGCCACGCCAAAACGCCGGGCTGACTATGACATGAGGCCAGAGCAGGACAAAGACCTGGCTGGCCAGCATGGTCTCCTACGAATCCTAGCTGGGCTGTATGGAAGCGGCCTTCGGGCTATGTCACAGGGTGCTTGAGCCGGGCCGGTACATGGGGGTTATCATAAGACACGCCTACCAGACTAGTCGCTACATCTTCACACCATGCTGACCTTGCCAACAGGACAGCAAACCCGAGGCTTTGTGCCCAAGGGTGAGATTTCTGTTACCAGGCTAGCCCACGTCTGAGGCCATACGCTATCCTTACCGCTTTACTCCCAACATCATTGACCATGGCAGACCGGTCTTTCAGAAGGACCCTTGCCAAGCATCCCGATGGCTGATCCCCTCGCATTTCGTCCCTTACATGGCCTCGGTGCAGGTGTCTTCACTCATCCCTCCGGACACCAGCAGCATTCCACCCGCATATTATGGTGTGTACAGCCACGTGACAACCGGAATCGCCGTGGCAAGGAGGGAAACCCTTTGGAACGCCTAATGCGCTTCGTGTCCTCTTACGGAGCATACGTCTTGAGTAAAGATAATGTGGTGGGGGTGGGGGTTGGCTTCAAAGAGACAGCCGGACGTTCCACAGGCCGCTTGGCAGTAGTTGTCCTGGTTACAAAGAAGGTACCCATTGACAGTATTCCCAGGAGCCAGGCCATTCCTAGACAGATCAACAGCGTTCACACGGACGTACTTGAAGTGGGGGAAATCGTCCTCCTTTCGCGCCTCACCCGGGTGAGGCCAGCCGTACCTGGCGTGAGCATCGGGCATCACCTGGTAACCGCAGGGACCTTTGGTGCTGTGGTAAAGGACGAGAAGACCCAGGTCCCCCTAATCCTTTCCAACAATCACGTCTTGGCCAACATCACCGATGGTAGGGATGGCAGGTCAAGAAAGGGGGATCCCATCTACCAACCCGGGAGGGTTGACGGCGGGGCCTCTGAGGACACCGTGGCTTATCTCGAGCGCTTCGTCCCTGTCTACCGTGCGGGGGAGGCTGCTACGTGTTCGGTCGCCAAGCGTGTAGAGCGGGCCGTGAACTGGGCCCTTGGAATAGCCAAGCCCAACTACCACATTCGCCTGTACCGGAGCGTCAAGGGCGAGAACCTGGTGGATGCCGCGGTGGCCCGGCCCGTGTCTCCCGAGATCATATCCCCCGAGATCATGGATATCGGAGAGGTCACTTCCGCGAGAGAGGCTACTCTAGGGGAGAGGGTCATTAAGAGTGGCCGCACATCTGGGGTATCTGCAGGGGAGGTAAAGGTCGTAGGCGCTACGCTGAAGGTACTGATGGGAGATGTGGGCAGCGCTGTTTTCACTGATCAGATAGTAACCACCCCCATGGCTCAACCGGGCGACAGTGGTTCTCTCCTGGTCTCTTTGAGGAGAGAAGCCTTGGGCTTGGTGTCAGCAGGATCAGACAAGGCCAGCATAGCAGGGAAGATAGGTCATGTGATGAACATGCTGAAGGTGACCATCTAGGCGGGCCAGTCTAGGAGACCTAACATAGAGGTTCTTAGCCCTGGCCAGACTACAGCCAGGGGGAATTCCATGACTCGCGCAGGGGCACTGGTAATCATTGGGGGGGCTGAGGACAAAGGAGGAGGCATGAATATCCTGGCCGAGGTAGTTCGTCTTGCCGGCGAGGACAAGGCCAGGATCGCCATCATTGCTGCGGCATCCTCAAACCCCTCTTCAGCTTCCAGGGAGTACGTGGAGATCTTCGAGTCACTGGGTTGCGAACACGCGTGGCCCATAAATATTGCCTGCCGGAGAGACGCCCTGGAACCCCAGTACATCAGGCTGCTCGAGGATGCCACTGGCATCTTCTTCACGGGAGGCGACCAGTTGAGGATCACAAGCCTTCTTGGGGGAACACCCCTTTACGGCGCGCTGCACACCTCTCACCGCCTAGGAGCCGTTATCGCTGGAACCAGCGCCGGGGCCTCGGTAATGAGCGATACCATGATCGTGGAGGGCCTCGGGGATGAGGCCCCCCGCAAGTGTACCACCAAGATGGCTCCTGGCATGGGGTTCCTTAAAGATGTAGTTGTAGACCAGCACTTCGCACAGCGGGGCCGTATCGGCCGGCTTCTCGGTGCCATCGCAGAGAACCCTCACGTCCTTGGTTTAGGTGTGGACGAGGATACTGCTGCCGTGGTATCCCCTGAGGGCATCCTCCAGGTCATCGGATCTCAAGCGGTCACCATCGTTGACGGCCATTCCATCGACCACAGCAACACCTCTGAACAAGCCCCAGAGGAGCCCTTGGCCATTACTAGTGTGGCTCTCCACATCCTGCCCTCCGGTTACGGGTTCGATCTTAGGAAACGCAAGGCCATCGTGCCCCAGGGCTCATACGGCACCCACAAGTAGCCGGCGGTCTGGCCCGAAGCCCTGAGGCCTCAGTCCCCTTTCCCAGGGCTCCCTGGCTCCACAGCCCACTCCAGGCCCACCTCCTCCATCTAGGCAGTACCGGGCTTCCGGTGCCCGGATCCAGCCCCTCATGGAGCAGTACAGCCGCAAGGCTTGCCTGAGGTTAGCGGCGGGTATCCCGGGTGTCCCCTTGTTAGGTCCTCGGGGCCTGGCAGCAGGCGCTGGGGCAGCCAGTCGTAACAGGGCCATCCCCTCCTGACGCCGCTGGGATCGTTGTCTCGCGGCTGTCTTGAACCGAAGCAGCCTCGTCCCTTTTCCGAAGGGACACAGGCGCCTGGGCTGTCTTCCTGCAACGGACTTAGCAGGCGTAGCACCCCCACCTATCCCTGCCCTCCTCTGTCTTCACGGTTTCAGGAGCCAGCCTTTCCCATGTTTCGAACTGCCTTAGAGCGAAGTTCCGAGTTAACAGTATCCTACGTGCCTGGAGAGCCGGGAGCGCCCCTAAGGTGCCCCAGTCGCACGAGGCGCAGGACGAGCGGTTATTCACGAGAAGACCCTCTGGCTTGCCAGCGATGGCCGTCATTGCCTTCTCATCTGAACCTGGACCTCCCGCCACCCCGTACGGCTATGGCTTTCAGGTTCTTTGAACCCATAGCGGCCCCAATCCCGCACCGCGCCAGCCGGAATTGAAGTTCACCGGTTATGACGGCATTGCCATCAAGGGGCGCTCGAGGAACCCTGTGGACTTGTTTATCCGGGATGACCAGGTGGAGATCAGGGATGCCTCTCACCTGTGAGCCAAGACCTCCCTCGAATTCTTCACTCTACTTTCGTGTGGTGATTATGCTTACCTCGAACATTGACCCGGTTCTGGCATTAGGGCCATTCTTCCTGACCAGCCACGGCATGGAAACCACGTATAGCCACTCACTCACGAGGAAACCCTATTGGGCGCCAGCAACCCATAGGAGGAAAGCCCATGCGCCTCATCCGCATTAGGGCATTCGGAGGACGCAACCTCCATAGCCACAGGCCCGTTGTGGAGATGGTAATTGACATTGGAGAATTCGTGGATCGGCCCACCAACAAGATCAGCGGCTTCACCGAACGTTTGGTCCAGGCACTGCCTCAACTCAGGAGCCATCACTGCAGCCTAGGAAGGCCAGGAGGCTTCCTAAAGAGGCTACAGGAAGGGACTCTTCTAGGCCATGTTGTGGAGCACGTGGCCTTAGAAATCCAGGCAATGGCAGGCATGCCCACCCGTTACGGCAAGACTCGCCAGATCGCGCCGCCCTCTACATACCAGGTGGTTTTTGAATACACTGCACGGGAGGCTGCCATGTTTATCGGGGAGGCCGCCGTGAAGATGGTGGCCGATCTCGCAAGAGGTAAAGCGTGCCCCGTAGACATGGTGGTGAAGAAGGCCCAGCGTATTGCTGCCATAACCGAGCTGGGGCCTAGTACCGCCGCAATAGCCATGGCCGCGGAAGCCCGGGATATACCGGTAATGCGCTTGGATGGCCAGAGCCTCCTCCAACTGGGCTACGGCAAGTACGCCAAGCGCGTAGAGGCTACCATAACCCAGAATACCAGCTGTGTGGGAGTAGACCTTTGCAGGGACAAGGCGCTCAGCAAGAGACTACTGGCAGATGCAGGCCTGCCAGTTCCTCCCGGAGACCTGGCCTTGAGCGAGCACGAGGCCCTTGAGGTAGCCAAGGCCATCGGGTGCCCTGTCGCTGTGAAACCCCTAGACGGCAACCAAGGGCGCGGCGTCACCCTTAACCTGCAGGAAGAGGCGGAAATACGGTCCGCCTATAACCTGGCATCAAGGTTCAACCGGAAGGTGCTCGTGGAGAAGTACGTTGACGGCAATCACTACAGGGCCCTCGTGGTGGGCCACAGAGTAGTTGCCTGCAGCCAGAGGCTCCCCGCTCACGTCACAGGTGACGGCGTTCACACCCTGAAGCAGCTGATCCAAATAGCCAACGAAGACCCCCTCAGGGGAGAGGGCCATGAGAAGCCCCTGACCAAGATCAGGGTGGACCCGGTGGTACTCATGGTCCTCGCCCGGCAGAAGAAGGGACTAGGGTACACTCCTGCCCTGGGGGAACTGGTCTACCTCAGGGAGAATGCGAACCTCAGCACAGGAGGGATTGCCCTGGACGCCACTGACGATCTCCACCCGCACAACGCCTGGATCATGCTCAGGGCAGTGCAGGCGATGGGCCTGGATGTAGCTGGGGTGGACTTCGTTGCCCAGGATGTGAAGAAGCCCCTGGAGGAGTGCGGCGGGGCCATTATAGAGGTGAACGCGGCCCCCGGGCTTCGGATGCACCTTCACCCCTGGGCAGGGAAATCCCGGGATGTGGCCTCTGACATCGTGGAACACCTATTTCCCCCTGGAAGCAGGTCCCGGATCCCCATCGCCGCTGTGACCGGCACCAATGGGAAGACCACCACCTGTAGGCTCATCTCATACATCGCTGGGATTGAAGGCTACAATGTGGGCATGGCCATAACGGATGGGGTGTACCTTGGAGGCAGAAGGCTGCTGGCTGGGGACAACGCGGGCCCCTGGAGCGCCCGCCTAGTACTGAGAGACCCCTCATGTGAGATGGCGGTTCTCGAAACCGCCCGGGGGGGCATCATCCATGGAGGCTTGGCTTTTGACTGGTGTGACGTAGCGGTGGTGACCAATGTCGCATCTGATCACCTTGGGCTCGACGGGATAGAGACCCTTGAGGACCTAGCCTGGGTCAAAGGGCTTGTGGCGGAGAGCGCCCGCTCCCAGGGTTTCGTTGTGCTTAATGCGGATGACCCCTCATGTGTGACAATGGCCATGAGGATCAGGGCTACCCCAGTCTACTTCTCCATCCAGCCCGACAATCTCACGGTCAAGCGTCACACCGCTCAAGGCCACACTGCCCTCTTTCTCCGCGACGGGGTCATCGTTGTGGGTGAGAAGGGCAAGGAATGGAACCTGATACGATTGAAGGAGGTTCCCTGCACTCTGCAGGGCATGGCCAAGCACAACGTGGAGAACTGCCTCTCCGCGGCGGGCGCCGTCCTGGCTATGGGCTTCCCTCCCTACGTCATTCGAAAGGGGCTATGCACGTTCACCTGCGACGACCACCTCAACCCTGGCAGGTTCAATCTCATCGCCGTGGGAGACTTCCGGGTGCTCCTGGACTACGGTCATAACAGCCATGCACTGGAAACGGTCCTACCCACAGCACGGCAAATGGCCACAGGGAGGCTGATCGGTGTTGTCACATGCCCCGGCGACAGGCGCAACGAAGACATTGAGGCTGTGGGAGCTGCCAGTGCCCGCCATTGTCACCGGGTGGTCTTCAAGGAGGACACTGACCTCAGGGGCAGGCAGGCTGGGGAGATAGCGAGGCTCCTGGTAAGGGGGGCCCGCAGCGAAGGCATGGCCCTCGAGTGCATTGATGTGGTCCCGGACGAGGGGCAGGCAGTTCGACGTGGCCTGGTGTTAGCTGGTGCCGGCGACGTGGTGGCAGTGTTCTACGAGAAATACAGCGTGGCGATGTGGGCCATTGAGTCGGTGAGAACGGCAATAACCGATGCCCGGAAGGATCGGCCCGTCGCCATATTCTAGACTGCAGCAGGAGCCAAGGGCACGAGGCGAGAAGATTCCCGGGAACCGAGTCTTCTCCATCCCGGGAGGGGACCCATTGAAGAACGCGCTTGCCGTCAGGGCACACGCCAAGGTTAACCTCACGCTGGATGTCGTGGCTCGCCGCGCGGACGGCTATCACAGCATAGAATCCCTAGTGCTCCGGGTGGGGCTGCACGACACCGTGAGCGTGAAGAAGGCATCTTCTGGTGTAACCCTCACTGATCCAGGAGGAACGCCAGCAGGACCTGAGAACCTGGCATGCCGGGCAGCGGCTGCCCTGTTGCGCCACTTCCCTGCTATCTCCGGGGTAGAGATCTCCCTGGAGAAGGCCATCCCCATGGCTGCGGGCCTCGCTGGAGGCAGCGCTGACGCCGCCGCAGTGATAAAAGCCATAGTGGACTTGTGGAACCTGCCAGTCTCCCCGCGGGAGATGTCACTCATCGGGGAGACAGTTGGCTCCGATATCCCCTTTTGCCTCTCTGGACTTACTTGCGCCCTGGCCACAGGCAAGGGAGAAACGCTCACACCACTGAAGCCCGCCACTCCGCTCTGGCTCCTCCTAGCCTGCCCTCCAGGGGAGGTCAGCGCTAGGTGGGCGTACGAGGCTTGGGATCACGGGTCCAAATCTGAGCGTCCCTGCATCAACGCCTGCATCCAGGCCCTGGAACGCGGGGACCTCGAGACCCTTGGCCTGAACTTGGGGAATGCCTTGGAGATGGCCGTAGCCGGAATCCTCCCCTCGGTGCCGCGATTGAGGGATGCCATGATGCAGGAAGGCGCCTTGGGGGCCTGCATGTCCGGGAGCGGTCCCTGCGTGTTCGGGATCTTCCGTACCTCTGGCGCGGCAGAGGAAGCCAGGGTGAGAATCGAGGAACGCGAGACCCTTCGCTACATAGGTGTATCCCGGAGCCTTTGAGTGAGGCATGGAAGGAAGGGACGTGAGCATGGAGTATGGAGCTGTGGTGCTCGCAGGGAGCCCCAACAAGGCCTTGGCGGAGAAGAGCCCCGAGGCATGGGAGGCCCTCATTGACATAAATGGGCGGCCCATGATCTCCTATGTCCTGGACGGACTCCAGGAAGCGAGGCACGTGGGCACAATTGTTGTGGTTGGTCCCGCGGTCCTGGAGCCTGAGGTATCCAGGGTGGGCGGCCAGCTTGTTCCCTCCGGCGATGGGCTCGTGGAGAACCTTTCCCGGGGTGTGAAAGCCCTGCCTGGCGATGCCCGCGCCCTGGTAGTCACCAGTGATATTCCACTGGTATCGGGAGGAATGATAGACGAGTTCCTGGAAAGATGCTCCGAACGAGAGGGCCAGTTCTTCTACTCCGTTGTGCCCCGCCCTGCGATTGAGGCTCGCTTCCCTAGCGCACGAAGGACGTACGTGCGACTGAAAGAGGGAGGGGTCACGGGAGGCAACATCGTTGTCATAGACCCTTCAATCCTAGAGGACTTCCGGGCGGTGGCCGAAAGGCTGGCCCAAGACAGGAAGAAGCCTGTGGCTTTGGCCCGGCTCCTGGGCTGGAGGTTTCTCTTGGGCCTGCTCCTCGGGCGCCTCGACATCCCGTCCTTGGAGAAGCGGGTATCCCAGGTATTTCACATAACGGCCCGGGCTGTGGTCTGTTGGGATCCGGAGATCGGCATGGATGTGGATAAGCCCTCAGACCTAGAGGTAGCCATGGGGGCGCTGAGGTCAAGGTGACGACGTCTAGAAAGGTTTGTACCTATCCACGCAACTCACTTAGGGGGTGGGTCTCAGGTGGGCAGATTGCGACGGAGCCAGCGGGTAGCTGCCATTACGAGAACCCTGGTTAACAGGCCCGCTTCGTTCTTTCCCCTGGGTTTCTTCACCCAGATGCTCGACGCGGCCAAGTCCACCATTAGCGAGGATCTGGCCCTGATGAAACAGGCCTTCGGGTCCATGGCCATGGGCAAGATTGAGACACTCACAGGAGCGACGGGGGGTGTCCGGTACCTCCCCTGCGTCGAACCCCAGGACACCCATGATACCCTGGAACGCCTATGCCGCACTCTCAGTGACCCCTCCCGGATACTGCCCGGGGGGTTCCTTTACATGGCGGATATCATCTTCCATCCGAGCTGGGCGCAGGACTTGGGTGAGATATTCGCCACCCGCTTCTGGGGGGCGTCCCCGGATGTTGTGGTTACTGTTGAGACCAAGGGGATACCGCTGGCTATGATGACAGCCAGGTCCATGGGGCTTCCACTGGTGGTGGTCAGGCGAGACCACAGGGTCACAGAGGGGTCCGCCCTGAGCATCAACTACGTTTCGGGTTCCAGCCACAGGATCCAGACCATGTCCCTGCCTCGCCGCGCCCTGCAGCCGGGAGTGAAGGTCCTGGCCATTGATGACTTCATGAAAGCAGGGGGAACAGCCCGGGGCATTGTGGATCTCATGGGAGAGTTTGGGGCATCCGTTGTCGGCACGGGTGTGCTGGTGGAAACGGAGGAGCCCCGGGAGAAGCTGGTGTCAGGCTTCACATCCCTGGCAATATTGCTCGGCATCGATGAAGTATCCAAGAGGGTTTCCATAAAACCAGCGCCCTATCCCCGAGGATCCTAAGGAGAGGGAAACCTGTGGTATAATACCATGTGGACCATGACGGAAAGGGGCTCTACCATGGACAGAGAGTTGGCTGCGGTCATCCTGGCCGCAGGGCGAGGCACAAGGATGAAGTCCAGGCTTCCCAAGGTTCTTCACCGGGTTCTCGGGCGTACCATGCTGGAGCGAGTTGTCAGCGCCGCTCAGGGCGCCGGGATTGCCCGCCCCCTGGTCGTGGTTGGACAGGGATCCTCCGAGATCACCACGGTGCTTTCGGGGGTCGAGATAATACACCAAGAAGAACAGTTGGGTACAGGGCATGCAGTGCTGGTGTCTGCCCCTTACCTTGAGGGGAAGGAGGCAGACGTGGTCATCCTGTACGGCGATACACCCCTGCTGGAGGCCGAGGACATCATTGCCTTGGTGAACGAGCACCGGGACACCAGTGCCAGCGTCACCCTTGTCACAGCGCTGGCGGAGGACCCCACCGGGTACGGCCGGGTAATCAGGGACGAATCCGGTGAGGTGCGCGACGTGGTTGAGCACCTGGATGCTAGCGAAGCACAGCTGGCAGTGAGAGAGGTGGTGGCAGGTGCCCTCTGCTTCAACTGCAAGGACCTATTCCCGGCGCTGAGAAGGCTTACGCCGGACAACGTCAAGGCTGAATACCAGCTGCCCAAGGTAGTCACGCTGATGGCCAGGGAGAGCCGGAAGGTGGCGGCGGTCCGGGCGTCGGAACCAGAACGGGTACTGGGGGTGAACAGCCGCCGGGACCTGGCGAGGGCTGAGGGCATGGCCAGGGAGAGGGTTGCGGAACGGCTCTTGGACGCCGGCGTCACCCTTGTGGACCCCCAGGCCGTCTACATAGATGAGAGAGCCCGGGTCGGCCAGGACACGGTGATTGGGCCTTTCAGCATTCTAGAGGGGAACACCATCATTGGGGAGGGGTGTACCATTGGCCCCGGCGCTCATCTTCGCGATGCGACGGTGGGCAAGAGGGTTGTGATTTGCCAGTCCGTGGTAGAACACAGTGTTATCCACGATGATGCAAGGATAGGGCCCTACGCTCACGTCAGGCCCGGCTGTGTCATAGGCGCCCAGGTTCAGGTGGGGAATTTCGCTGAGGTGAAGAACGCGTCGGTGGGAGAGGGCTCAAAGATCCACCACCACTCCTATGTGGGAGATGCCCTTTTAGGGGAGGGCGTGAATGTGGGTGCTGGGGTAATCACGGTGAACTATGATGGCGCGAAGAAGCACAGGACTGTTGTGGAGGACGGGGCATTCCTGGGGTGCAATTCGAACCTGGTGGCCCCTTTGACCATTGGAAAGGGGGCATATGTAGCCGCGGGTTCTACCATTTCCACGGATGTGCCCTCGGGGGCGCTAGGGATAGAGCGTAGCCGTCAGGAGAACAAACGCGGCTGGGTAGAGAAGAACCGGGCCCTGCCGGAGGAGCAGAAGGGAGAGGAGGGGTAAGGTGTCACCCAACGACGGGCACCTTAAGATCTTCACCGGGACGGCTACACCCGACCTGGCCAAGGAGATCGCGGCTCACCTGGGGATCCAAATGGGAAGGCTGGACGTGGGCCGTTTCTCCAACGGGGAAATCAAGGTCACTGTGGATGAAAGCGTCCGGGGGCATGACATCTTCGTGGTCCAGTCCATGTGTGATCCTGTTAATGATGCCATAATGGAACTCCTGATCATCATTGACGCCATGCGCAGGGCATCCGCCAAGCGCATCACAGCCGTAGTCCCTCACTACGGCTATGCCAGGCAGGATCGGAAGACCAGGGGCCGCGAGCCCATCACAGCCAAGCTGGTGGCGAACCTGCTGACCACGGCAGGCGTCAATCGCGTCCTCACCGTTGACCTGCACGCCGGGCAGATCCAGGGGTTCTTCGATATCCCCGTAGACCACCTCTCCGCCGCGCCTATCCTGGGTGATTACTTCATTGAAAAGGGCCTGGAAAACGCAGTAGTGGTAGCGCCTGACATCGGGGGCGTGCAACGCGCCCGGGATATGGCGGAGGTTCTGGGGGCCAGCATCGCGATCATCGATAAGAGAAGACCGGAGCCGGGAATGTGCGAGGTGGTGAACATAATCGGTAGGGTACAGGGGAAGGCCGCCATCATGATAGATGACATCATAGACACAGGCGGAACCATCATCAATGGTAGCCGAGCTCTGCTAGAGAAGGGTGCCCGGGAGGTCTACGCCTGCTGCTCCCACCCGATCTTCTCTGGACAGGCCCTGAAACACTTGTCATCGTCTGAAGTTGAGGAGCTGGTGGTAACAAATACTGTCCCATTGAAGAGGTCGTGCGGAAAAGTCAGGGTGCTGTCTGTGGCTCATCTCTTGGGTGAGGCCATAGAGCGGATCCACCAAGACCAGTCCGTAAGTGAGATGTTCAAAGTAGTCTGGAGGGATTAGTTGATGGGTGTCTATTTGCTGAAGGCTGCCCCAAGGGCTGCCGGTATTAAGGTGAACGCTGTCAGGCGCGAGGGCTTTGTTCCCGCCGTGGTATATGGAGCGCACTCCCCTGCCATGGCCATAATAATCCCCGCCAAGGATCTGGAGGGTCTCTTGGGAGCCGGGGCCGCCGCCCGGGGACTAATAGACCTCGAAATAGGTGGATCTGGTCAGGAGAGGAAGACCGTGGTGCTCAAGCAGGTTCAGAGGCACCCCGTGAAGGGCCATGTGCTTCATGTGGATTTCCATCACATATCATTAAAAGAACGGATGAAGACACAGGTTCCCGTAATCCTCCACGGCGAGGAGGAGCTTACCCACAACGGTGCCCTCGTACAGCATCAGGTCAGGTCGTTGGATGTGGAGTGCCTTCCTACAGAGATACCCGATAGCATAATCGGGGATATCTCCGGCGTTGAAATAGGCCAGCAACTCAGGGTCGCTGACCTGCCGATCCCCGAAGGAGTCAAGGTGCTCAACGACCCTGAGGAGATCGTTGTATCGGTCCTGGCGAGCAGGCGTGAGGAGGAAGTCCAAGAGGCGGCGGAAGGGGCTGAGGCCCAAGAAGAGGCCGCTGAGTAGCCCGGAAATCTTGAGTGATCCCCGCTGGGGGTGGTTGTCTTGTGGTTAGTGGTGGGCCTGGGCAATCCAGGCAGAAAGTACCGGGACACCCGGCACAACGCCGGGTTCCGCGTTATTGACCACCTGGGAGAGCAGCACTCCATAGCGGTGGACACCCCGCTCTACCTCGCGTTGACTGGGCGAGGGGCCCTGCAAGAGCACCCTGTGGTGCTCGCAAAGCCCTCTACCTACATGAACCGCAGCGGGCTGTCTGTGGCAGCTGCCGCCCGGGGCCTGGGCGTCGAACCTGTTCGGGTGGTCGTAGTTCACGATGACATTGACCTGGAAGAGGGCCAGCTTAGGGTGAGGTTCGATGGGGGCTCTGGAGGCCACCGCGGGGTTGAATCCATTATATGGGCCCTGGGCACCAGGGGGTTTTGCCGGGTTCGCGTAGGAGTCGGCCGCCCCCCTGAGGGGTGGGACGCCGCAGAGTATGTGCTTGAACCACTGAGGGAAAGGCTACTAGATGACCTTGACGCTCTGTGTCACAGTGCAGCCCGGGCCATCGAGTCTATCCTGGTCCATGGCATTGAAGAAGCCATGAGACGCTTCAATGGGAAGGGATCCAGGGAATTGCCGCTAACCACCTGCTAAGGGGCCTGCTGGCGGGCGTCATCGCCGCCCTCGCCGCTTATATAGTCAATAGCATTCTTGGCCGCGCCATAACTCGGGGTGCCCGTAATCGCGGCCTTTCGGTGTTGGTGGCGCCCGTTATAGAGGAGGGCCTAAAGACCCTGGCTGGGACCTTGGCGGGTGCGTCCCTTATCATCACGCACATCTTCTTTGGTGTGGTGGAGGCCTTCTATGACGTGTCAGGCCCAACCAAGAGGGGCGTTGCTGCGGCCTTGTTCAGCGTGTCTAGCCACTTGCTCTTTGGTTTCCTGGCGCAAGTGGCCGTGTTTGCCGGACAGCACTGGTGGTGGGGAGTATTGGCAGCCTATCCCGTCCACGCCCTCTTTAACCATGTAGTCCTAAGCATGTCTCCGGGTAGCCCAAGGAGGTAAGGCATTGAGTCTCAGGGGACTTCTCAAGGCGATAGCGGGCACACCAGAGGCTCAGTCGGTGCTCTCCGCTTCCCGGCAAGGCGGCCTAGAGCAGATGGTATATGGGCTTAGCGGTTCCGCTAAGCCCTTCTTCGCTGCCGCCCTCCTGGATGCGGTAGGCGGTCCCTGCCTTTACGTCACTCATGACCCGGTTGTCGCTGACTACCTGGCACTAGAGGTGGGATCTTACCTTGGCAGGGAGGTCGTGCACACCCTTTTACCCCTGGAGGTCATGGCCTGTGGGGTGGCGGCCTCCAGCCCGGGGACTGAGGCGTCTCGGATCAAGGTGCTGGATGCCCTCGTGCCGGGGCAGGCCCCAATTGTCTTTACCTCTGTGGCTGCGCTGATGGGAAGGACCATGCCCCCCGAGGTCTTCATGGAGCGTGTTGTCAAGGTCAGTAAGGGTTGTACCATCTCCCCACTGGCTCTGGCGGAGAGGCTTCTCCAGGGGGGGTACCGCCGCCAATCTGTGGTGGAGCAACCGGGTGAGTTCGCTGTGAGGGGAGGGATCGTGGATGTGTTTCCCCTCTCCCAAGACCAGCCTTTCAGGCTCGACTTCGCCGGGGACCTCCTGGACTCTATCCGGGTTTTCGACCCCTGGACTCAACGGTCCCAGTCCGAGGTGCCCGAGGTTCGCATGCCACCAGCCAAGGAGTATCACCTTGGTGTATCTGAGGCCCCGGAGGTGGCCCGGCGAATAGAGGCCGACCTCAAGGAGGGGCTCAGAGGCTCTCAGGCACTCTCCCGGCTCAGGGATGCCGTCACCCGAGATGTGAGAAGCCTCCTTGAAGGACTGTCCTTCGAAGGACTTCAGAGGTATGGTGCCTACTTCTACGAGAGACCGGTCAGTATTCTCTCCTACCTTCCGGCAGGGGCCCTGATCTTCCTGGATGAACCCTCCAGGGTCCGCGAGGGTGCCCTGGCAGTGGAAAGGTCGGTTGAAGAGTCGTTCTCCCATGCCGTGAAGGAGGGGAAGGCCCTCCCGAGACAGTCCTGCATGTGGGCCTCATGGGTTGAGATTTACGAGGAGATGAGGCAACGCGGGCCGGTCTACCTCTCTGGGTTTGCCAGGTCCATCCCTGGTGCCAAGGTAGGCAATCTTGTCCAAGCTCAGGTGACCCCGGCCCTTCGCTTCGCTGGACAGTGGAAGGCATTCGTGGATGAAGTGGGTCGCCTTAGGAGGTCAGGGAGGATAACGGTGGTGCTCAGTGCCAGTACGGATCGGGCCCGCCGTATAGCCCAGTCCCTCTGGGAAGAACAGGTACCTGCTGCGTACAGCGGGGGAATCAGGTCTGTGCCCCCTGGCGGCTCAGTAATCACCTCCGTAGGCTCCATTGAGGCGGGTTTCCAGTGGAATTCGGCCAACCTTGTAGTACACGCCGAATCAGATATCCGGGGCAGTACAAGGAGACCACGGAGAGCCAGGCGGGCTGAAGGGTCTAGGATCCATGCGCTTCCAGACCTTACGGTTGGGGACCATGTGGTCCACGCGCATCACGGTATCGGTATCTACAAGGGGATCCGTTCCCTGGAGATAGACGGGGTTTGGAGGGACTTTGTGTTCATCCAATACGCTGCTGATGACGCTCTCTACGTGCCCACAGACCAGATGGACCTCATTTCCAGGTATGTGGGAACCGAGGGGGTGGAGCCTAAGGTGTACAGGCTCGGGGGAAACGACTGGGCCAGGGTGAAGCGGCGCGTTTCCGAGTCTGTAAGGAGGATGGCTCTGGAGCTCCTGGAACTCAATACGGCCAGGGAGGCCAGTCCCGGTTACAGTTTCTCCCCGGATACGCCGTGGCAGGCGGAATTTGAGGACTCCTTCAAGTATGAAGAGACGCCCGACCAAGCCCAGGCAACGCAGGAAATCAAGCGGGACATGGAGGCGCCCAAGCCTATGGACCGGTTGCTTTGCGGCGATGTGGGGTACGGCAAGACAGAGGTGGCTGTGCGGGCTGCCTTCAAGGCCGCCATGGATGGGAAACAAACCGCATTGCTGGTACCAACCACCATCTTGGCGATGCAGCACCACGGCACCTTCAAAGAGCGCTTTCAGGGATTTCCCGTCTCGGTGGACGTTTTGAGCCGGTTTCGCTCCCAGAGAGAACAGGAAGACATCGTAGGCAGGCTCAGATCGGGCAAGATCGATGTCGTCATCGGCACCCACAGGCTCCTGCAGGCAGACGTTAAGTTCCACGACCTGGGACTACTGATTATCGATGAGGAACACCGGTTTGGTGTTGCTCACAAGGAAAGGCTGAAGAGGATTCGCAGCACCGTTGATGTCCTAACCCTGTCAGCCACTCCCATTCCGCGCACACTGCACATGGCCTTGGGCGGTCTCCGGGACATGAGCGTCATAGAGACACCGCCTGAAGACCGCTATCCTGTGCAAACCTACGTAGTGGAGTTTGATGACGAGATAGTAAGGCAAGCCATTCACCGTGAGCTGGACCGCGGAGGGCAGGTGTTCTACGTTCATAACCGGGTGAGGACCATTGAAAGGGCGGTCACCAGGTTGGAACGGCTGGCTCCTCAGGCCCGCATCGGCGTGGCTCACGGCCAGATGAAAGAGGATGAGCTGGAGCGCATTATGCTGGACTTCCTTGATCAGAACATCGATGTCCTGGTGTGCACCACCATAATTGAGTCCGGCCTGGACATCGCCAACGTAAACACAATGATTGTAGAAGAAGCCGGGAACCTGGGGTTGGCGCAGCTCTACCAGTTAAGGGGCCGGATTGGGCGGTCCAATCGGGTGGCCCACGCCTACCTGACTTACAGGCAAGACCGGAGCCTCACGCTAACCGCAGAGAAGCGCCTGGACGCCATCAAGGAATTCACTGAGCTGGGTTCAGGCTATAGGATAGCCCTAAGGGACCTGGAGATTCGAGGGGCCGGGAACATACTGGGCCCCGAACAGCATGGCTTCATCATTTCCGTGGGGTTTGACATGTATCTTAGGATGCTGGAGGAGGCGGTTCGTGAACTCAAAGGCCAAAGGAGGCACCCGAGGGTTCAGACCGTAGTGGACCTGCGCGTGGACGCCTTTATCCCTCCGGAGTACATCCTAGACCCGCGGCAGAAGCTGGAGATGTACAGGAGGCTGGCGGAGACTCTGGACCTGGAAGGAGTGAGTGAGGTTAAGGAGGAACTCCGGGATCGTTTCGGTCACCCTCCCCTCCCGGTGGAGAATCTTGTTGAGGTGGCAGCCCTGAAGATCCGAGCCACCCACCTTGGGCTGAAGTCCATAACCGAGGAGAAGCGCAGGATCACCATGTCCTGGAGTGTGACGCCTGACCTTCCCCAAGACATCGTCCAGGCGCTGGGTGTGGAGTTTCGCAGGCGGGCGCAGCTGGCTCCAGGAAGGAAGAAGGACCTGGTGTTGCGGACGGATGGGCTCAAGCCCAGGGAAATCCTGGAATTCACCGGGCTAACCCTGGACCGTCTCGGCTACATAGTAGGAGGCACCTACGATAGGGGCTAGCTCCTCTCCAGCAAGGACCCCATCCGCCTGGCTGGAAAAAATGAATAAGATTGTTAACGCTCTTATATACTAGAACTGAAAAACCGAGGCCGAAAAGCCGCTGGGGCAAAAGGAGGGGTGTCGATGAAGGCTACAGGCATCGTAAGGCGCATTGACGATCTCGGAAGAGTGGTAATCCCCAAGGAAATCCGGCGGACCCTGCGCATTCGCGAGGGAGATCCCTTGGAGATATTCGTGGATCGTGATGGGGAAGTCATTCTCAAGAAGTACTCACCCATCGGGGAACTGGGGGATTTCGCCAAGGAGTATGCCGACTCCCTCTATGAGGCCATTGGCCACATTGCCCTGATAGCCGACCGCGATACGATCATCGCTGTGTCTGGCGGGCCCAAAAAAGAGTTTCTCAACAAACCCGTGGGCGCCCTGCTTGAAAGGGCCATGGAAGAACGCAAGACGTTGATGGTGAGCAAGGCAGGGGCAGAACGGCAGTTCAAGGGTGCCTTGTTGGGGGATGACGAGGAGGAAACCCGGTTCACTGCCTGGGTAGTTGCCCCCATCATATCCGAGGGGGATCCCATTGGGGCGGTTATCATCTGCTCCAAGGAACCCGCGGTGGAACTGGGAGATCTGGAGCTCAAACTCGCGGAGACCGCCGCTGGCTTCCTAGCCAAGCAAATGGAACAATAGATTGCCAAAGACAGGCATGGAGGGGCACTTGATGCTCCTCCTTTCTTTTTCCCCTTGTCTCCCAGGTCTGCTATAATGGTGGGGAGATTGGCTTGGCCCGAGCGGAGGCGGATTGGTGTGGGAGCCGGAGACAAGCGGGACTCATTCATTCGTGGCGCGCTCATTCTAAGCGTGGCTCATCTACTTACCAGAGTGCTTGGCGCGGTGTACAGGATCCCCCTGTACCGCTTGATCGGCGGCGAAGGGATGGGGCTGGTGCAGATGGCCTACCCCATCTACACCACCCTCCTTGCCCTGTCTACCATAGGGATACCTATCGCCATCTCCAAGATGGTCGCTGAGAACCTTGCTGTTAAGAACAGGTCCGGCGCCTACCGCGTATTCTACCTCTCCCTGGCCATCCTGGCTGCATCTGGGTTCTTGTTCTCCCTCCTCCTGTTCTTCGGGGCCCAGCACTTCGCCAAGACCGTGACCCAGGACCCTCGTTCTGCACTGGCCTTAGCCGCGATAGCCCCCGCCGTGTTCCTGGTAACGGTGACTTCTGCCTTTCGCGGGTTCTTCCAGGGTCACCTTCGAATGGCTCCCACGGCCGTGTCTCAGGTGCTAGAGCAACTTGTCCGCGTGGGGACGATGTTCGTCCTGGCCTACCTCCTGATGCCACGAGGGCTGGAGTATGCTGCTGCCGGAGCAACCTTTGGGGCTGTGAGCGGAGCCCTGGTTGCCCTGGGCTACCTCACAGTGCTGTTCATCATTGGCAGGGGCGCGGAGAATCCAACCCGCCGTCGCCCGTGGAGGGTACCCGAGGGCAACCTCCAAACGGTCAAGCGCATCGTTGGCTTGGCAGTACCCATTTCCCTGGCGGGCATGGTCCTGCCCCTCATACTCCTCGTTGACATGCTGGTGGTGCCTCGCCAGCTGCAGGCTGCTGGAGTGGGCATGGCCGAGGCTACGGCGCTCTACGGCCAGCTCAGCGGCGGGGCCATGCCCTTGGTCAACCTGCCGACCGTGTTCACCGTGGCCCTGGCAACAAGCTTGGTGCCAGCAATAGCTGGGGCCTCCGCGCTGGGCCAGACCGAACAGATAAGGAGTAAGGTGACCACGGCACTCAGGCTGACCACGGTCATCTCCCTGCCGTCAGCCGCAGGCCTGTACATCCTGGCAAGGGAGATCTGTGCCTTTCTATATGCCGCGCCAGAGGTTGGGGTTCCTCTGAAGTCCTTGGCGTTTCTCGTACTCTTCCTAGGCTTCCAGCAGACCAGCGCAGCTGTGCTCCAGGCTCTGGGACTCACCATCATACCCGTTAGACACCTGGTCCTGGGTGCCATCCTCAAACTGGCCCTGACATGGTACCTTACGCCAGTTATTGGGATTCAGGGAGCAGGCCTGGCCAGCGTAGCGGGTTTCCTTCTTGCTGCTCTCATGGATTTCCTGGTGATCAGGCGTATTCTGGCAGTCTCGCTGCCGGTACTTGGCGTCCTGGTGAAGCCCCTAGCTGCCACGTTGCTCATGGGCTTGGCTGTTAAGGCCTCGTACTCGGAGCTCCTGGTCGTGACAGGTTCAAACGGCCTGTCAGTCCTGGGATCAGTAAGCATCGGGATGCTGGGCTATGGTTTTCTCATGATACTCATGGGTGGGATCACGGCCCGTGATGTGAGTCTCATTCCCCGGGTGGGGCCGGGCCTTGCGAGGATGCTAGGCCGGCTTCCCACGTGGCGCGAGGAGAGGTAGGGCGTGGGGGCAGGTACGATTCACCTGGTGGGTCTCGGAATAACGGATTCTGCGAGGGGAGCTCTGGAGGCACTCTCTCTGGCCGCGTTGGTGGCGAGGACCCGGAGGCACCCAGGCATAACTTACCAGGGGGATGGTCCCCCTGCTGTTGATGTTGAGGGGATCCTGGAGGGTTCGTCCTTTGATTTCGGGTGCCATCACCTGGCTTCCCTACTGGAAGCCGCTGCTCTGCAAGGGCCCGTAGCCTACGTTACACCGGGGGATACTGGGGATGACCCCCACGCGATATGGGTAACCGGCTACCTCAGTGAACGGGGTTTCCAAATTGTCCAGCACAGAAGCCACAGCATCATTAGCATGGTGCTTGGCCTAATGAGCTTCCCTGATGGGTTCAAGGTAGCCTATCCTTGGTCGCAGGGCCTAGCCCCTTCACCTGAGGGCCTCATCGTTCTGGGAGCCTACGGGACCGTGGGGCTCAAACGGGCCATTGACAAGATCCGTTACGGGACCGGTGGCGCCAGCTTGGTCCATGACTGGAAGACTCCTGAGGTCCTCCGCCTTCCGGCGGGTGCGGGCGTACTGCCTCCCCACCCCATAGCCCTCCTCGTCCCTGAAGGCCTGCACTCGCCCAAGGGGGCACTTGAACCACTAGTGGGGGTGGTAGCCCGGCTGAGAGAGGCAGGCGGGTGTCCCTGGGACCGGGAGCAAACCCATCACTCGCTTAGGCCTTATGCGGTGGAAGAGGCATACGAGGTAGTGGAGGCTGTGGATGCCGGGGATATGAATAAACTCTGCGAGGAATTGGGAGACTTGTTACTGCAGGTCGTGCTCCATGCCAGGATAGCCCAGGAATCCGAGGCGTTTGACATCGACGATGTGGTCCGTGGTGTCTGCGAAAAGATGGTGAGGAGGCACCCGCACGTCTTCGCGGATGCCACTGCGAAGACTTCTGCAGATGTCATCTGGTACTGGCAAGACATCAAAAGGAAAGAGAAGGGCGAGCCGGACCACGAGTCCATGCTATCCGATCCGCCCCGGAGCTGGCCTGCCTTGCTGATGGCACAGAAGGTGCAGCGCACCGTAGCGGAGATCGGTTTCGACTGGGACAGGATCGGCGATGTAATGGAAAAGGCGAAGGAAGAGATCCGCGAGCTGGAGGAGGCCCGGGGTCTTTCCCAGGAGAAGGTTGAGGAGGAAATGGGCGATGTCTTGTTTTCCATGGTGAACCTGTCCAGGTTCCTGGGGGTGAACCCAGAGATGGCGCTGGCCAGGGCGGTGCGACGGTTCTGCAGCCGATTTCGATGCATGGAGACCCTGGCGGCGAAAACTGGCGCAGACCTGCGAGGCATGAGCTTGTCCGAGATGGACAGGCTCTGGGAAGAATGCAAGGCCGAGGAAGCCCCGTGATGGTTAGGGCTCGGCCCAGGTTAGCGGTCAAGGCGATCACGGTATGTTCCAGGGGAGGTATGGCCAGTGAACAAGGCGGATTTGGTCGCCGTAGTCGCCCAGAAGGCAGGTATTACCAAACGGGATGCCGAGAAATCGGTGAACGCCGTGGTTGAGAGTATCCAGGAGGCGCTTAGCGGGGGAGACAAGGTTTCCCTGGTGGGGTTCGGGACCTTCTGGGTGAGACCCAGGGAGGCCAGGAAGGGAAGGAATCCCAGGACGGGCGAGGAAATCGAGATTGAAGCCCGCAACGTTCCCGCATTCAAGGCGGGCAAGATGCTAAAAGACTCGGTGGAATAGAGACAGCAAGATGCGGGGGAAGAGTCCTGAGACTTGATAAGTTTCTCAAGGTAAGCCGCCTCATCAAGAGGAGGACGGTTGCCAAGGACTTCTGCGACCAAGGGAAAGTGAAGGTAAACGGCAGAGCGGCCAAGCCATCTTTGGAGGTCAAGACCGGAGACGTGGTGGAGTTCCGGATGGGACCGCGCCACGTTAAGGTTGAAGTGTTGGTCTCCGGCGAGGGCCCGGTGCCGAGGGATGCGACTGAGGCTTACAGGACCCTCGAATAAGATACCGCACAGAGATGGCCGCGCTCGCGGCCATCATGGTTTTTCTCCCGCCTGTGACACGACGGGTTGGCTAAGGGCCGGAATATCACGCCTTCCACGGAATAACAATGAACAAAGTACCACGTCCAGGGAGGGGATCCCATGGAAGACCGCGATATAAGCAACTTCGATCACCAGGTGACCATTACCAATCGGGAACACGTAGTCATAAAGGGCGTCCTGAATGTTGAGAGCTTCGATGATCAAGAGGTCATACTGGAAACCGAAATGGGGGCTCTAACCCTGAGAGGTGAAGATCTCCAGATCAGACAGCTAAGCCTGGAGGAAGGGGATTTCGCTGTGGAGGGCATGTTAAATGCCCTGCAGTACCTGCCGGGGTCGCGGGCGAGAGCCAAGGGCAAGAAGAACTTCATCGACAGGCTCTTCCGGTAGCCGCGGTTCTTGATGCCAGGGAGCCCGGTTAACGCCGGGCCCTTTTCACGTAGAATACACCCTGTTTGCAGGTTCTTCAGCCACCCATTGGAGCGCCGGGACACAACATGGGGGTGCTGCACCCACATGGACGGGAGGGGTATCCCTTGTATCCGGTGGAGGTTCAACTCTACGTGTTCTGTGTGACGATACTGGCGGGTATGGTCACCGGGTTCCTCTTCGACGTCTTCAGGGCGTTGCGGGGGATCGTCCGCCCGCGACGGCTCCTGGGGGATGCCGGGGACATTGCTTTCTGGGTCCTCACCACATTTCTGATATCAACGGCCCTGTTGTTTGGAAACTGGGGGGAAGTCCGACTCTACGTATTCACTGGCCTCATCCTGGGTTTCTTGATTTACCGGTGGCTGGCAAGCAACGTGGTGGTGTGCGCCTTCAGGCGCATCTTCTACGCCATGTGCCTGGTTAGACGCAGGGCAAGCCAGGCCCTGCGCAGGGCGCGAAAGAGCAAGCCCACACAGGAAGGGGCGAACCCATAATAACCGGTATGTCCACACCTGTGGCTGTTTACCTTTGCAGTCCTAATGATCTAGCAGACGGCAAGAAGGAATCGCGGGTTCCACGGAGAATGTGTATGCACTATGTATCACTTATGTACTAGTTTTGTGGATAAGGGCTGTGAGGGGCATTGCAGATAGAGATACGAGGCGCGGAGCGCTTGAGTTACAGGGAGAAGCAGGTGACGGTACTTAAGGAAATGGGGTTCTCCACCGAGGAGATTGCCGGCAGGCTGAACCTGTCCAGCGGAACCGTCGCCACTCTCTATGGAAGAGCAAGGGCCAAGGGGTACCAGGTGGTCATCGTGGTTGCTGGCGACCCGCTGGCGATTTTCGGCAGTGAATCCGACGCTGGAGAAGAGGGGACAAGAAGTGAAGGCTGAAGCCGTGATCCGCCTCAAGGCACGGGACAAGCGATTGCCATCCGCCATAGGCCGCGTGGCAAAGAAGGTGTTCCTGATGCTTGTGACAGTGTACACCTTGGTCCTGTTCACTGGGCAAGCGGTGAAGTTCTTCAGCCTCAGGGCTGAGGTAGCCCAGTTCGAGGAGCAGATTCGCTTCCACAGCGTGAATAATGAGATCCTGCGCCAGAGGGTCGAAGCGATGCAAGGCGATGCCTACATTGAGCAGATGGCCCGAGAGCAACTGGGGCTCATCAAGCCCGGAGAACTCTTGTACATGGCGGTTGAGGGTTCCTTTGACTCCGAAGACTAGGAGCATCCGGCACATCACTATCACATCCGTTGACATGGACTTCAGCCATGGACTATAATTAACCTGCGCTAAGCGCTTACGAAAGGAGAAACAGGAGGAATTTCTGGCTGATGGCCATTGCGGTTGGAGACATCGTAGAAGGGGTAGTAACCGGGATCACTCATTTTGGCGCATTTGTTCAACTCCCTGATGGGCGTACTGGCCTTGTTCACATTTCCGAGGTCGCGGACGCTTACGTGAAGGACATTAAGGATTACCTTAAGGAGAAGGACACTGTTACCGTAAAGGTTCTCTCCATGGATGACCGGGGCAAAGTAGCTCTTTCCATCAAACAAGTCCAGTCGCTGAAAAAGGTTAGGGGGCACGGCCGAGATCCGTCTTTTGAGGAGAAGCTGGCCCGCTTTCTCAAGGAAAGCGATGAGAGGCTTCAGGATCTTAAGAAGAATACCGAATCGAAGCGGGGAGGTCGCGGAGCGGGCCGCCCTATGTAGTAAGTGCCGGGGTGGCGGAACTGGCAGACGCAAGGGACTTAAAATCCTTTGGGCGATAGCCCGTGCGGGTTCAACTCCCGCTCCCGGCACCAGTATAGCGGGCAATAGATGAAGGACCTTTCTTGGGTGAAGGGTCCGTCTTAGTATGGTTGGTGCCTGATCGTGTGTGGGTGCCATTCTTGTTTAGAGGGGTATTCCATCTTTCGCGGCCGGGAAGAACGTGCGACGCGATGCTCGATAAGTAAGGCATTACACCACAGCGCCGGGCGGTGAACAAGGGAAAGACTGGTATCTACCATCTTGGGAGGTAACACCTAATCGCACGAGGGGAATACTCCGCTTGCTTGTGTCAATAGGGAAAGTCACCTCTACCGGAGCCGGTGGACCCCAGCCAGTATCTCCGTCTGAAGGTCTGTAAAGGCAGGGTGATGATGAACCACATGGTGGTGAAAACGCCTGCTACTGCTACGCCTAGCAGCCGGAGAGGACGGAGAAGGAGCCAGGCGATGGGGTACAGAAGAAGAGCCAGCAACGCTAAGGGCTAGCTCACAGCCATTAGGATCAACTATAACAGGAAAGCAACCACAGGGATGCCCCCACTCAACTGCGGGATTTCGGACAATGTGATTGCGGCACGGGCCTCGGGCCCTTTAGGCCTGCTCGGTGAGATAAATGACTGTGGAGGGAGCCATGTATCACCTGACCGTACAGCAGTACCTGGTGAGCCGCCTGCCATGGATGCTAGATGATCTTTGTGCCTTTGTGGAGATGGACTCACCCTCCAACGACAAGAAGACCCTGGACCTGTTTTCCACTTACCTTGAGCGGCGGTTTCGTGAAGAACTGGGGTGCAGGACCACCATATTCCCAGGATCGGAGACTGGCAACCACCTGAGGGTATCCTGGGGTAAGGGCACGGAAAGGACCCTAATCCTATGTCACATGGATACAGTGTGGCCGGTGGGAGAGGCAGAACGCAGACCCTTCCGGGTCCATGACGGCCGGGCCTACGGTCCGGGGGTACTCGACATGAAGGGCGGCATAGTAATCGGCTTTCACGCATTGAAAGTCTTGAGGGACCTGGGACTTCACCCCTGCCGTGAAGTGGTCGTGCTCCTGACCTCCGATGAAGAGGTGGGCAGTAATTCCTCTAAGGACTTGATAGAGAGCGAAGCCCAGGCCAGCAGTGCTGTCCTGGTCCTTGAGCCAGCGGTGTCCCCCTCTGGGGCACTCAAGACTTGGCGCAAGGGCATCGGCCGTTTCGTCTTGGAGGTCATAGGGCGGGCATCACATGCAGGGGCTGATCCCGGGTCTGGCGTAGATGCAGTCCAGGAGATAAGCCACCAGATTACGAGCCTGTATCATATTGGTCAAGACCTTCCTGGTGTTACGGTAAATGTGGGAATAGTCGAGGGTGGCACCAGGCCAAACGTAGTAGCTGCCTACGCCAAGGCCGAGATTGACGTTAGGATAATGACACTGGCACAGGGAGAGAAAATGCTAAGACGCATACGAGGGTTGAAGCCCGTGAACCCTCAAGCCGAGATCAGGGTGACAGGAGACATCAACCGGCTCCCCATGGAAAGGTCTCCGGGTACCGTGTTCCTTTACCAGAAGGCGAGGTCACTGGCAAAAACAATCGGTCTAGATGTTTTGGAGGACGGTTCTGGCGGTTGCAGTGATGGAAACATCACTTCGGTGCTGGGTGTGCCGACCTTGGATGGCCTGGGGGCGGTGGGAGGTGGCGGTCATTCCCTGGACGAGTATGTGCTAATCGACAAATTGCCCGAGAGGGCGGCTCTCCTTGTATTGATGCTGCTTAGCCCGTAAAGTAGGGGCGCACTTGGCGTAGTTCTCTGGTCTTGACCCTCATGGCTCATATGGTATAATGATGAGGCGCAAAGAATACCGCGGGGTGGAGCAGCTGGTAGCTCGTCGGGCTCATAACCCGGAGGTCGTGGGTTCAAATCCTACCCCCGCAACCAAGGCGGCGTAGCTCAGGTGGTCAGAGCATACGGTTCATACCCGTAGAGTCGCTGGTTCGAATCCAGCCGCCGCTACCAACGAAGATTAACGCTTTAGGGTGGGCCATTAGCTCAGTTGGTAGAGCACCCGACTCTTAATCGGGTTGTCGAGGGTTCGAAGCCTTCATGGCCCACCAAGTTCTGGCCCCATGGTCAAGTGGTCAAGACACCGCTCTTTCAAGGCGGTAACAGGGGTTCGACTCCCCTTGGGGCCACCAAATCATTCACCATCTATTGATAAGAAGTACTTTATCAGCAGGTGGTTTTTATTTTGTCTGAAAGTGCAGCAGTTAAGCAAAGGCGGTAACCGGCCCGCCATTTTTGCCACGTCGTGTAATTTATTGGGGTCAAGGCGCATCTTGGTTTGATAGGCGGGAGTGACGATAAGGTCTTAAGCCTCGATGTCTCCCGTTGTCGAGCCGCAGGATCCGGGCACTGGAAAACGGACAACCAGGGGAGGATAATCATATGAGGAAGTCTCTCGGGAACCCAAACCGTTGAGGCGTCGTCAGTGCGATGGAACCGAGGGAACGGAGGGATGAATGGTGCGAATGCAGTTTGTTGTCCTAATTGTGACAAGTATGGTTATCCTAGCAGGATGCGGAGGTGCGACTCTTCAGCCACAGCCTACCACTGATGAGGCCACCCCACATACCGAGGTTACCCTATACTTCGGAGATCAGCAGGCCACAGGGCTTGTGGCTGAAGTCCGGGAAATCAACGTGCCCGAAGGATCCAACCTTTACGCTTTGACCCTCCAGGCTCTTGCGGAGGGATCTATGCGCTCGGACCTTGCCCGGGTACTGCCAGAAGGCACTAAGATCCTGGGTGTTGAGGTAGAAGATGGCGTGGCCTACGCCGATTTCTCCCGGGAACTCCAGTCCGGTCACTGGGGGGGCTCCGCCGGCGAGACCATTACGGTCTTTGCCATCGTCAATACCCTGACAGAATTCGATGAAGTCAAGAGGGTTGCGATCCTCATTGAAGGCACTCCCCTTGACAGCCTGGCTGGCCACATGGACATGACCGAACCCCTATCCCGGGCGGAGGACCTGATCATCGACTAGAAAGGCGGCGACAAGGGTCAAGGTATTCTCTCGGGAGGAGCCTGGAGCCAGATCCGCGAAATAGGGAACTGGCTGTCATGGCTCACCCAGCATGCTGAGGGCACAGCACCCTTCCCTGTGCACTCCCGGGCAGGGTGCTGTGTATTTGTGGTGCTCTTGCTCTCATCATCGAGAGTTAAGCGCTGAGCCATGGGGCTTGGAGCATTCGCGAAAAGGGGATGCTGTGATGCATCTTGAACGCCACATGGCTGCGCTCCTCATATTCAACTTCTGGAACGCTCTGATGCTGTTGATGTTCCGGCCTCTTGTACCCCTTTACCTAGACTGCCTGGGGATCGAGCCTTTTACGATGGGCGTAGTCCTCTCTGCCTACTCCCTGGTTCCCGCAGTGATCTCCCTGTGGGTTTCCTGGATCGTCTCCCGCCTTACCCTGAGGCGCTGGTCGTACCTGCTCATCGTGCTTACCTTCAGCGGGTGCATGCTGTTCTACCTCTCGGGCAACATCGGCATTCTGTTCGCCGGACAGCTGCTGGTAGGCCTTGCCCAGATTCTCCTAGTCCTGGGCAGCCAGTCGTACATATCATGCTCATGCAGTGATAAGTCCCTCACCTGGGGGTTCTCCCTCCTCGTAGCATCGTACGGCGCCGCCGGTATCATTGGTCCCACGGTAGGAGGGTTCCTGGCTCAGCAGTTTGACTATCGCCAAGCCTTCCTGGTCATCGGGGTTTCCTCCATTGTTGGGGTGTTCTTCTCGGGGCTCCTTGCCCGGGAGTACATAACGAAAACCAAGCGGGTGCCTATCGATCGACTCCACGTCCACCATATCTTCGAATCCGGTCGCTACAAGCTCTCCCTTATGCTCACCGTAGCTGCCCTGTGCATACTCACTCTTTTCAATTCCTTCTTCCCCCTCTACCTGCGGCAGATGGGCTTGGAGCCGTTCTCCATAGGGTTTTTGCTGTCCCTCAGGGGTGTCGGGGAACTCCTGGCCCCTCCCTTGCTGCGGGCACTGGAAAGAAAACTCCGCAGGGCTCGCCTGCTGCAGGCCACCCTGGTTGCTGAGATAGGGTTGGTTGCTATGATGCCTCTTCTGCAATCGGCGCTCCTGCTGGGTGTCGGGTCTGCAATGGTGGGCGGGGCTTTCGGTATTCTCACCGCAATGAGCCTGGCGCTGGCCACCGAAGATACGGAACGCGAGACCCGTGCGATGGCTTTAGGGCTCCGCTTCACCTTCAACCGTATAACGGATACTCTTGGGCCCATTGTCTTCGGAGCCGCGGCTGTGGTATGGGGGTACGCGGCTCCCTTCTACGTGGTCGTGTTCTACCTGGTGTTGGCCCTGGTGTCTGTAAAGGTGCACTTCAGGGCCAGCAAACTTTCTGGGGAGGCGGGAACGGGCTAGCGGAACGGGGGCACAAAGATGCTGTGGCCATATCACATTATTTACATCTGCCGTAGGATAAACTAGGATACACGTTGAAGTGAATCCTGGGGAGCGAACAAAGCATGGGTGTTGACAAGAAACGACCGGTATACTCCATAGGTGTCGCCTCAGATCTCGTGGGTGTCAAACCCTACACCCTCAGATACTACGAGCAAATGGGCCTAATAGGGCCGTTTCGCACGCCCGGGAATACCCGCCTTTACTCCGAGTACGATGTGGAGGTATGCCAGTACATCCGCTACCTCATTGAAGACGAGGGTGTCAATGTGGCGGGAGTGAGGATAATCCTCACCATTAAGAAGGTGTGACCACCACACCTGCCCTCCCCGGAAACTCCCTAACCAGCGCCAATGGCACATGCGACGCAGGTGCCATTCTGAGAGAGTGGATTCCACCGGGTCCCGCGATGCCGGGGGGCATGGCCGTGTCTTGCGGGACTAGCAGGGAGTCAGGCCTTGCAGCCTTTTTTGGATCCGCCCGATTTTGCCGGTTTGGGTTTAGCGGTGCTCTTTTTAGTCTTCTCAGCCTTGGCCATGCGAACCATCCTTTCCGGGCCTGCCCCCCACATCGATTGTAGCATGGGTTTGGCCCCCTGTCTTCAGGTTTTTTCTAGCCTGGATCGCCTGCATCATGCCTGCTCAATGCGGGCATGCCGGCTCCTACAACAGGCTGCTCTTAGGAAAGTCCAGATGGAAATCCAGGGCACCCTCTCCCTGGCGGAGAGGGCGCCCTCCAAAAACCGATTTGCCGCAAGTTATCCAGTGTCCTTTAGTCTCCTGGCGAGATTCCTCCCGTACTCCCTGCTCCGTTCCAGCTCATCCTCCGTGGGAACCCACTTGAAGCGCAAGCCCGGCTCTGCTATGGTAACTCCTGCCGATGCCAGTCTCTCCTCGATGTTCTTTATGGACTCCCCGCTCCAACCGTAGGATCCGAAAGCCGCCCCAAGCTTGGCCTTAGGCCTGAGCCCCTTGAGGTCGTCCAGTAAAGGACCCACTGTTGCCAGGAAGTCCTTGTTGATGGTAGGGGAGCCCACTACCACCATCCTGGCGTCCAGTATCTCCTTGATGATGTCATTCCGGTCAGATGAGGAAATAGCGTACAACTTGGCCTCAACGCCTTCATCCACGAACCCCTGTAGAATTGCATAACCCATCTTGGCTGTGCTCTCCCACATGGTATCGTAGGCGATGACCGCTTTTTCCCGCGTATCACCTCGGGCCCAGGATGCGTAGGCTCGAATTATACGGGAGGGATCCTTCCTCCAGATGATACCGTGACTCGGCCCGATCATCTTGATAGGTATTCCCATGGCTGTTACTTCCTCGAGCTTCTTGAGGACCAGGTCACTGAAGGGGGTGAGTATGTTGGCGTAGTACTTCGCGGCCTCCACCATGACCTCTTCCATGCTAACCTCGTCATCGAACCTGAAAGCCGTGGCTATGTGCTGCCCGAAGGCATCGTTGGGCAGCAGGATGGCATCCTCATTCACGTACGTGAACATGCTGTCAGGCCAGTGAAGCATCGGGGCCTCCACGAAGGTCAGGCTTCTCCGGCCCAGGCTGACCTGAGTCCCTGTCTTCACCACCTGGTAGTCCCAGTCCCCGAAGTAGTGCTTCCTTAGTCCTTCCTCCCCCTTCTTGCTGCAGAACACCTTGGCGCCGGGGTTAAGTGCCATGATGGCTGGCAGCCCCCCCGAATGATCGGTCTCCACGTGATTGGAGACCACGTAGTCAATCTTCGACGGATCCGTGATCTCCGCTATGTTTTTCAGGAGAACATCGGAGAACGGACCATACACCGTGTCCACCAGGGTCACCTTGTCATCGATGATGAGGTAGCTGTTGTAGGTGGTGCCCTTGTGAGTGGAATAGGCGGGTCCGTGGAAGTGACGGATGTTCCAGTCCATTGCTCCTACCCAGTAGATGTTTTCCGCTATCTGTACTGCTCCCATATATAATTCCCCCCATTGATAACTTAGTTGGTTATATTCTTCTACATCCCTCCCGGGATTCCTCCTAAGAGATGCCCCTTGACCCAATAGCCGCATATTCCCAGCCGGAGATCTTAAATACCTGTCCTGGTGGGATCTCCCCTGGAACCACCACCGTGAAGAATCTGCCTGTGCCAATCATACGTGCCCCCTCGACGGTGCCTCCGTGTGCCTCAATGGTGGCGAAGGGGAAGAACATGATCTTAGGTTCAAGGACCGCTATTGCAGTCTCCAGGGTCGAAAGAGTATCCCGCGCCCCACCTGGTCACCACGAACGGAGGCTAGGACAAGTCCCCCTCGATCTTCTTGCGAAGCCTTCCCACGCACACGTCCACTGTCCAGGTACGGTGCCTATTGCTGCCAGGGGCGTGAAGGTATGTAGGGCCGCTCAAGGCCATTGCCATCAAGAAGCTCACTATTATTATGGCAAAGGGTATCATGTAGTGACGTCTCGATATTGGCTTGTCCTTCACTGAAGAGGGTGCCAAGAACCCGCGCATCATGTCGAAGGTTTATTGAGCTTGTCCCCTCAGGGCGACAGAATCCCCTCCTTGAAATGATCTAGAATGAACGAAATGGGCCAGCAGGAAGGCGGGTGTGTTTCCTGAGATGGCTCGAGCCAGGCTGCCAGCCTTCGCCATCACCAGGGGACGCTGGGTTAGGCAGGGGAGATTTCGCGGCATCGTGGGGAAGGCCCGGAGGCATGGTCTGGACTTTCTCCGGAGGTGGGGCATCCCGTTTACCATGGGCCTCCTAGTATCCAGGGCTCAGGTGATGGGTGTGATGAGCCCCTTCTCCGTCGCCCTCTTCATGGCTACCCGGAAGACCCGGGGTTATCACCCACTGCCTGTGGCGGCAGGGATCATCGCTGGCGCAGCCAGCCAGCTCGACGTGAGGCTTGTGGTCACCGTGCTCTTAGGTATTGTGGCGGTTCAAGTATTTTCCGCCAATGTGAGGGGGTCGCCCTCACCTCCCATCTTGGGCGTGGCCACCTTCTTAATCGTGCTGGGTACTAGGGCGCCCTGGGTGTTCCTGGCCCCGGAGGGACCCTCTGAGTGGGTCAACCTGGGTTTTGAGGCGGTCATCGCTGCCGTGACCTGCATGGTGCTGGCCGAGGTCCTGCCAGTGATGACTGGCACTTCCCGGGCAGGGGCCAGGCAAAACGGTGAGTTCGCGCTGCAGGTGGGCTTGGTTGGTCTTGGAGCCATCGCCTTCATGGGCCTCAGGGGGCTTGTGCTTGGCCTCCTGGACCTTCAAGCCATCCTCAGCAGGGTGCTTACCTTAGCCTTCTGCCTGGCTGGGTTCCCGGGAATGGGAGCTGCAGCGGGAGTAACCGCGGGTGCCTTGACGGTCCTAGGAGGATCACGAGGGATCGAGACTGTGGCTCTCCACGGGGTGCCCGGGCTCATAGCCGGTGTTCTTAGGCTGTGGGGGCCGCAGGCGTGTGTGTGGGGCTATGTGGCTGGCGCCCTCCTGATAGGGTTTTCGCTGGACTCACCAAACTTTACAGTGCTGCTGGCTGAGACGATGGCTACCTCCACTTTCGTGGCGGTGATCCCGGGCAAGTGGTGGCGGGTCGCCAGCCAGGTTATGACTCCAAATCCAGCCCGTGAGGACACAATGGCGCGGGAAATGGCGGCTGACAGGCTTGAAGATCTGGCCAAGGCCTTCACTGAGGTCTCCGCGAGTTTCCAGGAGGTCTCTCCCGGCTGCTGGGAGGAAGAGGACACGGGTCTCACTCACCTCCTTTCGGGCTTGGTGACCAGGGTATGTGGCTCCTGCGGCAGCTACAGGCGGTGCTGGGAAAGGGATTTTCACGCTACGCACAAGGAGATCATGGGGCTGTTTACCCAGATGGGTTCGACGGGGCGAGTTGACCCTGATGAAGTGCCAGTGTCCCTGCGTTCCCGGTGTGACCACCTGGTGAACCTGACTCAGGCGGCGAAAGAACTACATGAGATCCACCAGCTGAACCGTTTCTGGCAGCGAAGAATGGCCGAGAGCAGGGAACTGGTATCCGGGCAGATCCAGGGGATAACCAAGATCCTTGAGGACCTGGCCAGGCAGGTCAAAAATGGGAACCTGCGCCCGCAGGCCGGGCAGTTGCCCGAGCGCTTCCTCTCATATGAAGTAGGTGTGGCCAGGAAACCCACAGAGGGTCAGGTGTCGGGGGACCACTACCTGGCCAGAGAACTGGAGGCAGAGAGACTCCTCCTGGTCCTGAGCGACGGCATGGGTGTAGGGGATCGCGCTGCCCGGGAGAGCAAGGCAGCTGTGGGCCTCCTGGAAAGGCTGCTGGCATCCGGGTTCGACCGCGACCTCGCGCTGCGAACGGTCAACTCCATACTGCTGTTGCGTTCCCCCGAGGAGGTGTTCGCCACAGTAGATATGGTCCTGGTGAGTCTTGGGGACGGTTCCGCGGACTTCTTGAAGGTAGGAGCGTGCCCCAGCTTTCTGGTGAGGCGCGGGAAGGTAAAGACCATCAGGGGCCAAGGTCTCCCCCTGGGTATTCTCAGCGATGTCATGGCGGAGCCGGCGTGTGAGAGGATAGCCCCTGGCGATATCCTGGTTATGACCACCGATGGCCTGCTAGAGGCTGCTCCGGCCAAAGCCGAAGGCTGGATTGCCGGGTTTCTCGAACAGTGCGTGGGGTTCCGGGCCGCGGACCTGGCAGAGGCCGTGGTCCGGGCTGCGGCAAAACGGATGGACCCCGCCAGAGCCGATGATATTACAGTGCTGGTCACTCGGTTCATGGTGGATGACTCATAGGTCTTGCCTCTCCCAACCCCTGCTTTGTGTGGCGAAAGCCACACACTTTTTTTGTTGGCCTAAGCGCGAGATGGTATAGTAGAGGAGAGAACAGGGGGGCGGTGCGACTGTGCTCCTGCAAGAGGTGAAGAGGACCGTTGATTCCCATCGCATGCTTGAGACGGGCACTGCGGTGGTCGTGGGTGTTTCGGGGGGACCAGATTCTGTGGCGCTCCTCCACGTACTCGCTTCGCTCAGGGAACAGTATGACCTGAGCCTCCACACGGCACACCTGAACCACCTTATGAGGGGTGAAGAGGCCAAGGAGGACGCCAATTACGTGCGGCACCTGGCGACTTCCCTGGGAGCCGGTTTCACCGCATGTGAACGGGACATCCGGAGGATGGCCCGCGATGAGGGACTATCCGAGGAACAGGTTGGCCGGAGAGAGCGGTACAAGATGTACCTGGAGGTTGCGGCATCCCTGGGAGCTTCCCGAGTTGCTCTGGGGCATAACAGGGACGACCAGGCGGAAACCGTCCTCATGCGCTTCTTGCGGGGGGCCGGTGTAGAGGGCTTGTCTGGCATTCCTCCAGCCCGGGACCTGGCCCCCGGAGTAAGGGTAATCAGGCCACTCATCAATGTCCCCAGGCACGAAATCCAGGCGTACTGCAGGCTGAATGGCCTGGCCACCAGGTTTGACAGCACCAACCTGGATCCGGGGTACCTGAGAAACCGGCTCAGGCACGAAATCCTTCCCTTCCTGGAGAAGGAGCTGAACCCCGGGCTCAGGCAGGTTCTGGCCAGGACAGCCGAGGTGTGCCGTGAAGATGCGGACTACCTTGGCCGGAGGGCAGAGGAGGCCCTCTCCCGGGTGATGCTGGAGCCGGGCGATGATGAGTTGAGGCTCTCCGCAGGCGACCTGCGAGAGATGATGCCCGCCTTGCGCCGCAGGGTGTTACGGGCTGCCATAGAGGAGGCCTGCGGAGGTCTCCAGGGCATTTGCTTTTCTCACATTGCGGACATCGACAGACTGATCACGTTGGGAGGAACAGGCCAGAGACTACACCTGCCTGGGGGTGTGACAGCGAGCCTGGACTATGGAGATCTCACCCTGGCACCGGGCCGAGGGGCATTCGCCCCCCCCTTCTCCAGAGAGGTGAAGGTCCCTGGCGTGACATTCCTTCCTGAGGTTGACTACGTGATTGAGACCTCCGTGGCTGACAGGGAATCTGTGCGGGCCGAAATGGAGAGGGCCTGGAGTGCCAATGTTGCATTCCGAAGCTATTTTGACTATAATAAGGTGGTATTGCCCCTGCGTGCGAGGTCGCGCCTGCCAGGCGACAGTTTTCGTCCCCTGGGCCTGGGCGGTACCAAGAAGGTAAAGGACTTTTTCATCTCTGAGAAGGTTCCCCGGAACCTGAGAGGCAGAGTGCCTCTCCTTGTTTCGGGCGAAGAGATCGCCTGGATTGTGGGACTCAGGCTCTCAGAGGTATTCAAGGTGACCGGCAACACTAAGACGGTGCTCATTGTCACAGCCACACCCGTAGACACCATCGACACAGAAGGGAGGGCTGATCGGTGAACAAGGCCTTCAGGAACATCATGGTATACCTACTTATACTGCTGGTCAGCATCTCCATAGCCAACTACCTGGCCACCGGCGGGACTGACAGCAGAGAGATTTCCTATACGGAGTTCCTGGCAGCGATCCGGGAAGGCAACGTCCGGCAGGTGACAGTAGAGGACGGCCACAAGGTAACGGGTGTTCTCAAGGATGGCTCCGAGTTCCTGGCCATCATTCCGGAAGACCCCGCCCTCTACCAGGTCCTTGAGCAGGAGGGTGTCGCAATAATCGTTAAGCCCCCGTCCCAGCCTGCTCTGTGGACCACGCTTCTTAGCACCATTCTCCCAGTAATACTTGTGGTGGGCGCATTCTTTTTCATCATGCAGCAGACCCAGGGTGGCGGGAATCGTGTGATGCAGTTCGGCCGTAGCAGAGCCCGACTGCACACTCCGGCAGACAAGAAGCGGATCACCTTTAGTGACGTCGCGGGCGTAGACGAGGTCAAGGAGGAGCTCCAGGAGATCGTGGACTTCCTGAAGCACCCCAAGAAGTACATGGAGATAGGCGCAAGGATTCCCAAGGGCGTGTTGTTGTTCGGAGCCCCGGGAACCGGCAAGACGTTAGTGGCCCGGGCTGTGGCTGGAGAGGCAGGCGTGCCCTTCTTCAGTATTAGCGGCTCCGATTTCGTGGAGATGTTCGTGGGAGTAGGGGCATCCAGGGTTCGTGACCTTTTCGAACAGGCCAAGAAGAGCTCCCCCGCCATCGTCTTCATTGACGAGATTGACGCGGTTGGGCGCCAGAGGGGAGCAGGATATGGCGGGGGTCACGATGAGAGGGAGCAGACCCTTAACCAGCTGCTGGTGGAGATGGACGGCTTCAGTGTGAATGAGGGTTTGATAGTGATAGCGGCCACCAACCGCCCGGATGTTCTGGATCCCGCGCTTCTCAGGCCTGGCAGGTTCGATCGCCAAATCGTCCTTGACAAGCCCGACCTGAGGGGCCGGATCGAAATCCTCAAGGTCCATTCCAAGAGTAAGCCGCTGGCCAGCGATGTGGACCTGGATGTGCTGGCCCAGAGGACCCCGGGTTTCACCGGCGCCGACATAGAGAACATGGTTAACGAGGCGGCATTGCTGGCGGCAAGGAGACGCCGCAAGATCATAGGCATGGAGGAGATGGAGGAAGCCATCGACCGTGTGCTGGCGGGCCCAGAGAGGAAGAGCCGCATAATCAGTGAGAAGGAGAAGAAGATAGTTGCCTTTCACGAGGCGGCTCATGCCCTTGTTGCCAGGAAGCTGCCGAATACGGATCCAGTCCACAAGGTATCCATCATACCTCGGGGGGGAGCCCTAGGCTATGTGCTGCAGCTGCCCATTGAGGACCGGTACCTCATCACAAGGTCCGAGATAATGGACCGCATCACGGTGGCCCTGGCGGGCAGGTGCTCGGAGGAACTCATCTTCAAGGAGGTCTCCACCGGTGCCTCGGATGATCTGGAGAAGGCCACCAAGATGGTGAGAAAGATGATCATGGAGTTTGGGATGTCCGAGAAACTGGGCCCGCTCACCTTCGGCAACAAACAAGACCATGTGTTCCTGGGCCGGGATATAGCGCGGGACAGGAACTACAGCGAAGAAGTAGCCGCCTCCATTGATGATGAGGTCCGCAGGATAGTGTCATTGTGCTATAAGCGTGCGCAGGACCTGCTGACGGAGAACATGGAGATGCTCAACAAGGTCGCGGGCACGCTGATGGAGAAGGAAACCCTGGAGGGTCACGAGCTGGAGGACCTCCTGAATAACGTAGCGGAAAAGGCTAGCTAAGGCCCCCCTTCTGGGGGGTTTTCCATCTTTCCGCCCACCCTATAGCCATCGCCGCCGGTGCCAACGGTGAAAACCACCAAACAACCGGAAACCCCCGGGAGGAAACATCTTTCCTGGCGGAGAAATGTACACGTGCTTTTGTCAATTTCCTAGTAGGATCATAATAATGGACTATAGCCGGGCGCCAGCCCTTCTGAGACAGGGCCGTTCCGGCTAATTGTGCGCCAAGGGTCGTGTCACGAATCCCTAGCCCGTGTTACTCGGAGAGGAGTGAGAAAGTGGTGGCGGAGAACTGGGTGAAGAAGCAACGATTCGACGGGGAGGCCATCGAGGTGCTCGGTCCAGCCTACGAAGATGGTAAACCCACTGGTGAGGGAATCGGCCAGTGGCAGCACAAGCTGGACTCAAGGAAGGAGATACTTACATACCTCAGAAGCGGTGAACGTTACTGGTATGGCAAGGAAGGCTTTGGGACGGAGAGACGCAAGAACCCTGCCTGACGGGAGGCTGTCCGGCAAGGACTAGACAGGGAGGGACCTTCAACGTGGCGGAAGAGAGAGTCAGGAGCATATGCTCCACTACCAACCAGATGCTGGAGAAGGCGGCCTGTGATGGCGTGGTCACTGCTTTCGATCGCGCTGATGGGCTCAAGCCTTGTCCTATAGGCGCGGATGGCGCCTGCTGCAAGATGTGTGCCATGGGGCCTTGCCGTCTCCCCAAGAAGAAGGGAGGAGATGAGGCCGGCAGGAGAGGGGTATGTGGGGCGACTCCCGAAACGGTGGCCGCGAGGAACTTCGTGAGAATGATCGCGGCGGGGACCGCAGCCCACTCAGACCATGGCCGCGGCGTTGCGGAGGTATTTCTCTCTGCAGCCAAGGGAGAGGCTCCAGGTTACGGGATCAAAGACGAGAAGAAACTGCTACAGGTAGCCATGGATTTTGGAGTACAGATCGGTGACCGGCCCGTAAATGATATCGCCCTGGACGTAGCGGAAATCGCTCTCAGTCAGTTCTCCACTGATGATTCCCTCAGGTTTATCAGCAGGGCGCCCCTGAAACGCCAGGAACTCTGGCGCAAGACTGGCGTGGTACCCAGGGGCATTGATAGGGAAATAGTGGAGTGCATGCATCGCACCCACATGGGGGTTGACCAGGACTACCAGAACCTGTTGATGCAGGGTGCCAGGACCGCACTGGCGGACGGCTGGGGCGGCTCAATGGTAGCCACAGAGCTCCAGGACATCATGTTTGGCACCCCCTATCCCATCTTGGGCAGGGTGAACCTGGGCGTGCTCGATCCCGAGCAGGTAAACATAGTGGTTCACGGCCACGAGCCGCTCCTCTCCGAGATGCTGGTGTGGGCATCCCGGGACCCGGAATTACTTGAGAAGGCCCGGGCCAATGGAGCCAAGGGCATCAACATGGCGGGCATCTGCTGCACCGCCAATGAGATCCTTATGAGGCATGGCATCCCTCTAGCGGGGAACATCCTCCAGCAGGAACTCGCCATCATCACCGGGGTGGTGGACGCCATGATCGTGGATGTCCAGTGTATCATGCAGTCCCTCCCCACCGTGGCCCAGTGCTTCCATACCAAGGTGATCACCACGTCACCTAAGGCCAAGATGCGCGGAGCCATACATGTCGAGTTCAACGAGCACGACGCCGTGGCATCTGCCAAGGCCATCGTTTCTCAAGCGATTGAGGCGTTTACCCAGCGAAAGGGCGAGGCTATGGTCCCTGCTGAGCAAGTAGACCTGGTGGCGGGTTTCTCCCACGAGACCATCAACTATCTCCTGGGCGGCCTCTTCCGGGCTTCCTACCGTCCTCTGAATGACAATATCATAAACGGCCGGATCCGTGGTATAGCCGGGGTCGTTGGATGTAATAACCCCAGGGTCCCCCATGATGAAGTGCACGTGGCAATGGTAAAGGAGCTCATCAAGAACGATGTGATAGTGCTCCAGACAGGGTGCAGCGCCATGGCCTGCGCCAAGGCGGGCCTCCTGGTTCCGGACGCCGCGTCGCAATTTGCAGGCTCGGGACTGGCCGAGGTATGTGAGACCGTAGGTATTCCCCCTGTTATACACATGGGGTCCTGCGTAGACAACAGCCGGATACTCATGGCCGCCACCGCCGTAGTCAAGGAAGGCGGTCTTGGGGATGACATCAGTGACCTCCCGGCCGCAGGTGCCGCCCCTGAGTGGATGAGCGAGAAGGCCATCTCCATAGGCCAGTACTTCGTGGCGTCAGGGGTCTACACCGTGTTCGGTGTTACCTGGCCCACGCTGGGCAGCGACGAACTGACCAAGTTCCTATTCGAGGGCATGGAGGACAGGTTCAAGGGCAAGTGGGCTTTTGAGCCCGACCCCATTGAGGGAGCCAAACTAATGATTGCCCACATTGACTTGAAGCGTAAGGCTCTCGGAATTGACAAGGCCCGCGAGCGGGTCCTGTTCGACATGGCTATGCGGCGGGAGCTGGCTTGATTCTGGAGTGAAGCGGTTCGCCCAAAGAGGAGGGTAACGATGTCCAAGATCATCTGTTCAGCAGCGATCCGCGGTGCCCACAAGATCGTGGACAGGGCCGAAGCCCAGTGGCAGCAGGCCATGGATAAGTTCGGGGCCAAGCAGGAGATCGCCTTTCCAAATACCACCTACTATCTTCCGATAATATACGGGATACTCGGGATCCCCGTGCAGAACCTGGGGGATTGCGAGGGAGTGTTCAAGAAGTGCCGGCAGATCCTGCCCCCATATGTCAAGGAGAGTGTCCACCTGCCCTATCTAGGACCTGCCCTGGACGCAGGCATGGCCACATTCTTCGCGGAGGAGATAGCCGAAGGCATCAGGATACTGGAGCAGCCTGACTTCTACACTGCCCAGGAGGAACCCACTGACGGCAACATCTGGCTGGGGCCGGCGGACGATGTCATCCTGAGGCGAAGGGGCATCGAGTTCGTGGACGGTACCGCGCCGGGGTTCGCCGCCATCGTTGGAGCGGCACCGGATCCCGCCACCGCCCAGAAGATCGCCCGGGAACTCCAGGAGAAGAGCCTGTACGTGTTCATGTGCGGAGAGCACCAGGGCAATCACTTCTCCAACCAGCTTGTGGAAGCTGGCGTCCAGATAGGCTGGCCGACCCGTCTGGTATCCTTCAGCCCCGATGTCTCTGGCGCCGTCTTCGCCTTGGGGTTTGCCACCAGGGCAGCCATGGCCTTCGGAGGCATCGAGCCTGGAGACTACCGGAAGATCCTCATATACAACAAGGACCGTGTGTTCGCCTTTGTCTTGGCCTTGGGTAGCGTGACAGAGGAGTGGTACGCGAATGCCGCGGGAGCCATCAACTGGGGCTTCCCCGCCATAGCCGATACGCCCATTCCCGAGGTTCTCCCCACTGGTATATGCACCTACGAGCACGTGGTCTCCAATATCCCCCACAATGAGATCGTCTCCAAGGCAGCGGAGGTGCGCGGGCTTCGCGTAGCCGTCTCCAAGGTGCCTATCCCCGTAGCCTACGGGCCAGCCTTCGAGGGGGAGAGGGTCCGGAAGGACGATGCCTACCTAGAGTGTGGCGGCGGCAAGACTATGGCCGTGGAATGGTGCACCATGAAGTGGATGGACGAGATAGAGGACGGGCATGTCGAGGTGATAGGGCCCGAGATCGATAACATCGAGGAGGGCTCTACCCTTCCCTTGGCTGTGGTTTGCGAGGTGGCCGGCCGCAAGATGCAGCAGGACTTCGAACCCATACTGGAACGGCAGATCCATCACCTTGTGAACTACGCAGAGGGCATCATGCACATCGGGCAGCGAGACATTGCGTGGTACCGGTTCGGCAAGAAGGCAGTTGAGGCAGGGTTCAAGATCGCCGATATCGGCCGGATCCTCCATGCCAAGATGCACCAGGACTTTGGGGCTATCCTCGACAAGGTCCAGGTGAGGATTTACACAGAGACTAGCAAGGTGGATGAGGTCCTCAAGCAGGCCAGGGAGGTGTACGCAGTACGTGATGCTCGTATCGAGGGCATGACGGACGAGGACACGGAAATGTACTACTCCTGTACCCTGTGCCAGTCCTTTGCCCCCACCCACGTTTGCATGGTCAGCCCGGAGCGTACAGGCCTCTGCGGCGCCTACAACTGGATGGACTGCAGGGCGGCCTATGAGATCAACCCCACCGGACCCAACCAGCCCGTGAAGAAGGGCGAGGTCCTCGACGCCAGGCTGGGTGTCTTCAAGGGAGTCAACGAGTTCGTCTCCAAGGAGTCCAGGGGGGCCATTCCCAGATACTCCTTCTACAGCATCGTTCACGAGCCCATGACAACGTGCGGGTGCTGCGAGTGCGTTGCCGCAGTGCTCCCCATGTGCAACGGGGTCATGACGGTGAACCGAGAGTTCCAGGGGATGACACCCTGCGGCATGAAGTTCACCACCCTGGCGGGAGCCGTTGGAGGCGGGCAGAGCACCCCTGGTTTCGTGGGTCACAGCAAGTACTACATATGCCAGCGGAAGTTCCTATCGGGTGACGGAGGGCTATTCCGTCTCGTGTGGATGCCCAAGATGCTGAAAGAGGAGATCATGGACAGGCTCCGGGCGAGGTCTCGGGAGCTAGGAATGCCCAACTTCCCGGATCTCATAGCCGACGAGACTGTAGGCACCACAGAAGAGGAGATCCTGCCATGGCTAGAGAAGGTGGGGCACCCGTGCCTGGCAATGGATCCTCTGTTCTAGCAAGGGGTTGACGGGATGAACAAGCAGTTCCCAGGAAACCTGCCCACGGATGACATTCCGTTCGGTCACAGCCAGCGGGAGGCCATGAGACTGGCCTCCCGCCAGTTCTCCGCATCGGACATCCCTGCAAGATGCCAGGCGGTGGGGGCGGTTCTTGAGGGACAAGTGATCAGCCTTCCCTTCATGGGAAAGCCCCTTACACTCAGGCTGCCTGGCCTGGAATTCTCTCTTGCCGGAGAGGCTTGTGGAGTGCCCCTTTGGCTCCAAGTGCTGGCGCTCCATCACCTGAACACCTCGGACGGATCCACTCCCACCGGTGAACTGGTGGCCTTCAGGAACCTGCCTGGCGGGCAGGTCTACCATTCCAACTTCGAGAAACGCGTATCCCAGCGCCTGGCCAGGGAGTTCGGGAAAGCTCCGTCAAGGCTTGTCGAGGCAGCTCGGCGCCTGGGCGGGGCTGAGGTCCATGCAGGGGATAAAGGAGCCGTTGTGAGCGCATTCCCCAGGGTACCCCTGACCATGGTAGTCTGGAAGGCGGACGAGGAGTTCGCCGCCTCCGGCTCGGTGCTGCTGGATTCCACTGTCCTTGGACACCTGCCCATAGAGGATGTGGTGGTTACGGCACAGGAGGCTGTATCATACCTTGTCCGGGAGGCACGGCCGCTACGGTCGTGAAGGAAGACGCCTTTTTCCCAGTGTACCCTCTTGTGGGACGAAGCCCGCAAGGAATAGCGAGAATCTCTCCTGGCCTTGCTGACCAGCGCTGGATATGATGCTGAATAAGGGGACTCCTACCCGGGGGCCCAGCGAGGTGACTTTCCCTGAGCCGCTACATCGTGTCTTGGAGTGGAGGAAAGGATAGCGCACTAGCACTCTACGAGGCCCGCTCCATGGGACTTAAAGTCTCCCACCTTCTTGCCATGATCTCTCCACAGGGGTACTCCAAGTCCAACAACGCTTCCCTGGACATCTTGAACCTCCAGGCCGAAGCAATAGGCGCTGAACTGGTGACCGGTATGGCCGGTTGGGAGGACTACGAGGATGAGTACAGGAAGGCCCTCCACAGCGTGGCCCCAGGCGTTGAGGGCTGTATCTTCGGGGACATTGACATCGAGGGCCACAGGGATTGGTGCCGGAGGATTGCCGCCGAGGCTAACCTGAAGTGCATGCACCCCATCTGGGGCAAGAGGCAGGAGGACCTCATTGCCAGGTTCATAGGCCTTGGGTTCAAGGCGGTAATATCCGTGGTAAACACCAAGTACCTGGGGGTCGAGTGGCTGGGACGTCCCATTGACCAGGGCACTGTGGAGGAAATGGTGAGCCTGGGGGTTTCGCCCTGCGGGGAGCTGGGGGAGTATCACACCATCGTGACAGGTGGGCCCATCTTCCAGCGCCCAGTCCCTGTGGAAGAGGCTGGCAGGAGCCTCCTGAGCGGCTACGGTTTCCTGACCCTCCGCCCGCGGCAATCAAAACTGGATCCTCCAGGGCCCCAGTGACGCTCACAGCCTGACCGGGACGCCCTTCTCCTTGAGATATGTCTTTACCTCACCTATGGATATCTCGCCGTAGTGGAATATGGATGCGGCCAGCACAGCATCGGCCTTGCCCCTGGTGAGCACATCGTGAATGTGCTCCAGGCTACCTCCCCCCCCAGAGGCGATCACCGGCACCCTCACGGCCTCCGATACCGCCCGGCACAGATCCAGATCATACCCGGCCTTGGTGCCATCCGTGTCCATGCTGGTCAGGAGGATTTCTCCAGCCCCTAGCCTCTCTCCTTGGCACACCCATTCCAGCACATCCATGCCAGTTGGCGTCCGGCCCCCGTGGATGTACACCTCCCACCTTGGCCCTGGCCCAACCTGCTTGGCATCCACAGCCAGGACAACGCACTGGCTACCGAAGAGCTCTGCGCCCTGGGAGATGATGGCGGGCTCCTGTACCGCCCTGGTGTTCAGTGACACCTTATCAGCGCCAGCCCTCAGGATGGCCCGCATGTCTTCAATGGTGCGTATGCCCCCGCCGACTGTGAAGGGTATGAATACCTCGTCAGCCACCCTCGCGGCCAGGTCCATCATGATGGACCTCTTGTCGCTGGAGGCCGTGATGTCCAGGAATACCAGCTCGTCAGCGTTCTCCCGGCCATAGCGGGAGGCTAGTTCCACCGGATCCCCCGCATCCCGGAGATCAAGGAACCTGGTGCCCTTCATCACCCGCCCGCCTGTCACGTCCAGGCACGGCATCACCCTCTTGGCCAGCACTCCCTCATGCCCCCTCACACATCGCGGCGAAATTGTCCAGCACCCTCAGTCCAGCCCCGCCGCTCTTCTCCGGGTGGAACTGGACCCCCTGAATGGGCCCTCTCCCAACAGCGCTGGCAAACCCCATCCCATACTCGGACCAGGCGGTCACCAGAGAGGCATCGTCCGGCTGTACGTAGTAGGAGTGGACAAAGTACATGTGCTCTCCCGGGGGTACGCCGTGAAAGAGTCTTGCACCCGGGACGGGATTCACCTGGTTCCATCCTATCTGGGGAACCTTCATCCCAACGGGAAAGCGCCTCACCCTTCCTGGGAACAGGCCCAAGCCTGCGGGGAATGGGCCGGCAGGGGCGAAGCGTTCCTCACTGGATTCAAAGAACAGCTGCATTCCCAGGCAGATACCCAGCAGTGGCCTCCCCTCCAGCGCGCAGCGCCGCAGTGCCTCATCCATGCCAATCTCCCTTAGCCTCTCCAGGGCCCGCCCAAAGGCGCCCACCCCAGGGAGGACTACGCCGCTGGCGCCCATAATATCACCAGGCTGGCCCGTAAGCACCGCTTCGCGCCCAAGGTTCCTAAAGGCCCTGTAGACGCTCCTGAGATTCCCAGCACCGTAGTCTACTATGGCGATCAACAGGCTCCCCCGCTTTAGCGCTTTAATGTGCTAAGCACACCCACATTCTACATGCAGGCCTCTGGACATGTCAACGGCTGGGGATTGGAGGAACCCTGGTGTTGGGAGCGAATTCCTGATAGGCTGAATGCTTCCCAAAAGCATATTTGGTCACACTACCCGTGTGACAAACGGGTGCCACGAGGGGGATGCTGATGCCTGGCAATAACTTCGAAACGGTCACACTTCCCAACAGGATAAGGGTCCACACTCTCAGTACACGCCGTTTCAAGACGGTTAGCGTACGCCTCTTCATACACCAGGAACTCACCCGGGAGAAGGCTGCGCTGACCGCTTTGCTCCCCATGGTCCTGCGACGTGGAACCGAGAGCAGCCCCACCGCTCAGGAGATATCCCGGAGCCTTGAGGGACTCTACGGGGCTGAGATTGATACTGGTGTGATGAAGGTAGGAGAGTGTCACGTCATCTTCATACACCTGGACGTACCAGGTTCCCGGTACCTCTCAGATCGCCCTGAGTCGTTGCTGGACAGGGGCTTGGAACTCCTATCCGAAATGGTGCGGAGACCGGCCCTGGAGAACGGCCTATTCCGCCAGGACTACTTCCAGCAAGAAAGGGAGAATCTCAGGAGACTCCAGATGAGCCTTATCAATGACAAGGTGCAGTATGCTGTGATCCGGTGCATTGAGGAGATGTGCCGCGATGAAAGGTATGGGGTTTCCAGGTACGGGAAGCCCCAGGACCTTGAGGCTCTGGATGTTGCGGGTCTTACCGAGCACTTCCGGCAGACCGTCTCTAGTTACCCCATGGACATCTACCTCGTGGGTGACATATCCCCAGAGGACGCTGCCAAGATGGCTCGACATCTTTTCGACTTCCCCAGGCAGGGGTCCAGGGAGATAAAGCCTACAGTACTCATCCACGAGGTAAACAGCGCCCGGCAGGTAGTGGAGAAGCACGACATCAACCAGGCGAAGCTGGCCTTGGGCTACCGCACGGGCAGGAGCCGAAGAGACCCGGGCTTCTGGGCTCTGGCCTTCTGTGACGGCATCTTGGGCGGATTCCCCCACTCCAAGCTCTTCATGAATGTCCGGGAGAAGGCGGGGCTGGCTTACTACGCCTTTTCCAAGCTAGAGGCCACCAAGGGCCTGATGACCCTCTCCTGCGGGATCGACTTCGAAGACTACACAAGAGCCCTGGCCATCATGAACGAGCAAGTGGAACACATGAAGAGGGGCGTGCTGTCTCAGGAGGAAATGGATTACACCCTCAGGGGAATGGTGGGCCGGATCAAGGCTGCTGAGGATTCCCCCACCGGCACCATACTCCGCCAGCTGGAAGGCAACATCAACGGGGTAGACGAGAGTCTGGAAGATATAGTGAGGCAACTAGAGGGGATTACCCGGGACGATGTGGTCGAGGCTGCACAGGGGCTCCGGCTGGATACAACATACCTGTTGACCAAGGACGATGCCCAGGAGGTGCGGCAGTGAGTTCCAGACGCCTAGCAGAAAAGACCCTCTACGAACCCAGGCTCCAAGAGACACTATTCACCCGTAGGCTGGCATGTGGGCTGGACATCAGCGTCCTCCCGCGGCCGGGGTTCTTGAAGAAACACGCCACCTTCATGACCAGGTATGGCTCAGTAGACTCCTCCTTCACCTTGCCTGGGTCAGAGGAGGTGGTGGAGGTTCCCGCAGGCATAGCCCACTTCCTCGAGCACGAGGTATTTGAGGAAGAGTCAGGGAACGCCTTCGAGACCTTCGCGGCGCTGGGGGCGTCCGCGAATGCCTTCACTACCTACACCAACACCACCTACCTGTTCACAACAACCCAGGACTTCAAAAAGTGCCTGGAATTCCTGCTCACCTTCGTAGGGCGCCTTAGTCTCACCGGGGACAAGGTTGAGAGGGAGAAGGGTATCATAGAACAGGAACTGAGGATGTATGAGGATATCCCACGCTTCAAGGTCCAGGCCAACCTGATGCAGGCCCTGTTCCACAATCACCCTGTGAGGCTTGACATAGGGGGCACGGTCCAGTCCGTGCGGGCCATTACCAAAGAGCAGCTGGAACTCTGCCACTCCACCTTCTATCACCCCGGGAACATGGTGGTTTTCGCCACGGGGGACCTGGACCCCCAGGAGACCATGAACTTGGTGGAGGATGTGCTCTCTTCCAACGACGTATGGGACCTTGCGCCCCGTACCCAGCCTCGGAGGCGTTTCCCCGAGGAGCCTCACGAAGTGCTGAAGCCCCGGGTGAGTCACAAGATGCTTGTGTCCCAGCCCATCCTTAATATCGGCATCAAGGATGTGGAACCCGGGCTTCGGGGGCCCGAGGTGCTGAGGAAGGAGTTGCTCACGGGTATTCTCCTAGACATCCTCCTGGGCAGGGGCTCAGACCTCTACACGTCCCTGTATGAGGAGGGGCTCATTGACGACAAGTTCTCCGCAGGCCACATGGGAGAGGCGGACTATGGGGTGACCATAATCGGGGGCCAAACGCCAGACCCCCGCCGGCTTGAGGAGCGCCTCATCCAGGGTTTTGGGACCCTGGGCCATTCAGGGCTGTCTGAAGAGGACTTCCAGCGCATCCGGAAGAAGACCGAGGGCCAGTTCCTGGGGGTCATCGACCAGCCTGAGGCGCTGGCTCAAGTCTTCAATCACCACTACCTTCACGGGGTGGGGCTCTGGGATTTTGCGTCTACCCTGCAGTCACTCACCTTCGAAGAGGTCTCCAGGCGTTTTTCCGAGTTCCTTGACCCAAGACGGAGGTCTGTCTCCGTGGTGCTTCCCGCAGAGTGACATGGATTCCCCTCATAAGACGCCCCGGGCAACCATAGAGTAGACGGGGGGATGGTACCATGACCCGTTGGCGTTTGGTTGCCCTTGGCCTTGTCATCGCCGCCGCCGTACTGGTCCTGGCTGGCAAGGAACCGCCCTTCAGTTATGGCGAGCCAGAGGTAGTAGGCTCCGTACCATGGTTTGACCCCGGAACCCACCAGGGAGTACTGGGGTTCGTGCCTGAGGTTGGAGCGGGACCAATGGGATTCGTCCCAGGCCAGCAGGGCGAGATATTTGTGGCCGACACCGTACGGTCCCGCGTTGTCCGGTTTGCCCCGGAGGAATTGACGGAAATACACACAGAACTCCAGGGACGGCCACTCAGGCCGGAACGCCTGGCGATTTCCCCCGCTGGTGACCTCTACGTGGTAACGGACGATGGTTATGTGCTCCGCTACGATACCTCAGCAAACTTGAAGGGGAGCTTCTGCCTCAAGCCGGACCCTGGCAACGCTGGCGCCATCTGGGCGGTGCAGCGCATCTCTTTCCTTTCCGATGACCGCATCGCTGTTGCGGACTCTTGGCTGCACGGGGAGGGCTACTTCAGGAGGGTAGCCCTCTATGACCCTTCTGGGAACCTGGTAGACGTGCTGGGTGGATTCACCATGAACCCGCAAGGGGAGATCTCCGGGTTATCCCAAGACGCGGGGCCCAGGATAGTCGTGGACTTGGCGGGCGCCCAGGGGCACTTGTTCGTCCTGGAGAGAGGCACCAGTGGGGAAGGTTACAGCATTACGTCCCCGGTGGGAAGCGGGTGGAGCATTGATCCCGGCTGCGCTGAACCCTCCCTCCTGGGCATAGACGGGCGGCACAGGCTATACGTGGCGGGGGCCACCCCACCCGGCCTGAAGGTGATAAGGTACGATGTCTCCGGCCGCGTGACGGGGGAGGAAATCGTCGATCTGCCGGATACTCCCTGGCATGCGGCGGTGGACGCCAAGGGGAACCTCTACATCGCCCATTACGGGCAGGATGCCTATGTGATACGGCGCTACTCCCTGGGAGGCTAAGAGCGTTCCATGGCGCCCCCAGTTTGGCGCCTTTTTTACCGGAGGGGACGGCTTTCCACTCATTGAAAAACATTGTCAATGAGAAAGTTCCGCCCCGGCCTTTGGTCTTGTCACCCACGGCACGTTAAGAGGAGGGGTCCCATGCACTGGGAAGTGCAGTGCATGCAGCTGTTGTGGGATGGTGCCCCACCGTAGGTTTGCCCAAATGCGATAATCCCAAGGAGAAGCAGGTCCAGATTCGGACAAGCATTGGAGGATGGTGAAAAGGTCCAGGTTCACCAACGCCTTCACGTAGAGCTGCTGGGTACCATCCCAAGGCCTGCGGAAATCGCTGAGAAGGGGCTTGAAGACCACCTAGACCCTTGGTGTGTTTCCATGTTCGACAGAAGGATGAAGCGACCTTCCTGGAGAATCAGTAAAGGAGAGATCAAAGACCATGTGAGCAAAGGGAAGTGGGGTAGGCCCGCTTCTTGGGAAGACTTCGTGGTAGTCTGAGAAATGGTACTAAAGGGGAAGTAGAAGGGGAAGGATGGCAATGTACAATGAGAAGGTAATGGAACACTTCCGTGCTCCCCGCAATGTGGGAGAGATGGAGGACCCCGGTGGCGTTGGTCAAGTTGGAAACCCTGTGTGCGGAGATGTCATGAGATTCTTTATCAAGGTGAAGGATGGGCGCCTCTCAGATGTCAAGTTTCAGACCTTCGGCTGCGGGGCGGCCATAGCCGTTTCCAGCATGATAACGGAGATGGCTATAGGAAAGACCTTGGAGGAAGCCCTTACCATTACCAACGCGGATGTGGCAAAAGAGCTGGGCGGCTTGCCCCCCAACAAGATGCACTGCTCCAACCTAGGTGCGGATGCGCTTCGAGAGGCTATAAAGGACTATATGGCCAAGGCTAGGCCCGGTGGAGGTGGTGAGGATGATGGGTGAAAAGGTGGACGGCCATTGTGCTTGTCCCTTCTGTGACAGTCAACCAGTGTGCGACAGTCTTCCTAAAGACATAGATGTCAAGAAGTGCCGCGTGGAGGTTCGCGTGTGCCCAACGTGCAAGGGCCCGGTCAACAAGGACACCGGGAAGTGTACTGCCTGCCATCCCGATCCTGCCTGAAGCCCTCCTGGGAGGGAGTGGCCTGAACCGCAGGCGTCTTGGATCCACCTGCTTGGGAATTGAGATCGAGGTACCGGAGGAGCGGGGCAAGGTCGGGCTGGTGACTGGGTATGTGAAGCGGCCAAGTAGACCGGGATCTCTGTAGCGCCAGGGCCAAGCTCCTAGGAGCGGGCCCTTTCTCTGTGCCTTTCGGGGCAAGGCACTACTGACCGGTCCCTTCCCTCAGGGTGCGGGAGGATTCAGCGGCACGACCACCAAAACCTCCAAGAGACTTGCGAAGTACGTTCACAGGAAGGTGGCTGCCCGTGTTCGACCGGTCCGAGGCCCTGTTTCTCCTGGCAGGTGCAAGGGAGGGCATACCTGAAGCCAGGGACCGCCTGATACAAGTGGCCGTTCCATTCATCAGCTCGGTTGTCGCCCGGTACTGTCGAAAGCGAATAGACTGTCACAGTGACGAGCTAAGCGTAGGGATGGTAGCCTTCAACGAGTCCATAGATGCCTTCAATGGGCCGGAACAGAGTTTCTTTCCCTTTGCCCAGGAGGTAATCCGGCGGAGACTCATAGACTACTTCCGCAGCCAGCGACGGTTTGAGGCCGAGAGGCCTTTACTGGACGGCCAGGAGGGTGAACCAGGCACCAGTTCACCGGAGGTAAGGGCTGCATGGCAAAGGCACTGGCTCCAGCAGGAAGCCGACGAGCGGGCTGAGGAGATCGCCATACTGGGAGAGCGCCTGAAGACCTACGGTATAAGCTTCAACGACCTGGTACGGTCCTCTCCTTCACACAGGGATACCAGGGAGCGCCTGCGCAGAGCGGCACTCCGCCTAAGCCAGGACCCTGGACTCATGGAGGCCCTGGAATCCAAGGGCAGGCTGCCCAAGAAGGATCTGTGCCGGGTAGCCGGCGTCAGTCGCAGGGTGCTGGACCGGGGTCGCAACTACGTCATTGCCTTGGCAGTGATTGCTGCCACAGATCAGTATCCCCGCATCAGAGAATACCTCAACCTGGAGGGGGGTCCGGGGATGTGAGAGAAGAGAGCGGTATAGTGATCCAGCGTGACAACGGGACCGTGGTTGTTCTCACTCCCAATGGAGAGATAAGGCGTGTATCCGTGCGATACCAGGCGCAAGTTGGCGAGGAAGTCTTGCTATCCTCTGGAGCCCCTCGCTTCTCATGGGCCTGGGCGGCCGTGGCCGCCGTTCTGGTCGTGGCCATCCTCATGGGCTGGCACGGGTTCTTCCCCGCTCCCATCCACGCCTACGTAGCGCTAGACATCAATCCCAGCGTAGAGATGGGTTTTGACAAGGCTTTCTCCCTCGTCTGGTGGCAAGGCCTAGATGAAGAGGGGGCTCTTCTCACGAGACCCCTGTCCAGGGGGATGGGGCTTGGCCAAGCCATGGACGGGCTAATTGAGGAGGCCGTGGACTTAGAGTACCTCCGGCCAGGGGATGAGGGTGAAAATGTCCTTCTGGTATCATGGGCGTTCCCGGGAGGGCAGTCCGGTGCGCTGGAGGAGGAAATGGAGAGATCAGTCAGTGATACCCTGTCTGCGAATGGCATCGAAGGAAAGATCGGAGCTTCCCAGGTTTCCATGGAGACATGGGAGGATGCCCAAGCCCTGGGGCTGTCTCCTAATAGACTCCTCCTGCTGAAGGCAGCGGAAGCAGAGGGTATCCACCTGGAGCCATCAGACCTCCAGGGACCCGTGAGCAGGATCCTGAAGCAGATCCATGCGCACCCGGGGGAGGTGTTTGGGAAAAGGCCATCCCAGGTCCCCGTGAGACCGGGGAAGGATGATGGAGAGACGGAGCATGGGCCAGGGCGCCCGGAGGACAAGAAGCCGGGCCCCCCGTTTACCCCCCCGGGCAAGCAAGGTGTGAGGGGTGGTGGCGGGGGCGACGACGAGTGACGGTACGGTTTTTCCGAAACCAAGCCTTGCCCGGCGGGCAGGGCTTTTTGACATGAAGTAGCGCGGGATACTATAATCTGCCCAGTGGTACCAGATCGGTTTAAGGGGGAGACGAAATGAGTGGGAAAGGCCAGGTCATGAAGGTTAGCGATCTTGCCGGCTATGCCAGCGATTCCATTGTGAGCAGGGCATTGGTCAACAACAAGGCGGGCTCTCTCACGCTCTTCGCTTTCGACCAGGGGCAAGCCCTGAGCGAACACTCGGCGCCATTTGACGCCGTGGTCCATGTCGTGGACGGCCAAGCCGAAGTCACCATTGGCGGCGAGAAGATGACGGTAGGAGCGGGAGACCTGGTTATCATGCCCGCGAACGTGCCCCACGCTCTCAGGGCAACCTCCAAGTTCAAGATGATGCTGACCATGATAAGAGGGTAGAGACGCCTGCTTTAGAACCCGGTGTCCTGCCGGTGGTAGCCGCACGGTTAACGCAGAAGCGTAAGGAGGACCCAAATTGAAGATCGCGATGCTATTGCATGAGGGCAGAACCGTGATGGCGGCTCATACAGGCGGGGGCTATGTTGACCTGGAGGCCCTGGCGAACACCCTGCGGATGGATCTGCCCAGTAACCCAGTTGCCGTGGCAACGAGCCCAGAGCTCAGCAAGATTGGGGCCGCCTTGGATGGTGCGCCGGTTCTCACCGGCGAGCTCCAATTCCTGCCTCCCATTTCAAGGCCGGGCAAGCTAGTATGCATGGCCCGGAACTACCTGCTCCACGCAGAGGAGACTGGCTCAAGCCTGCCCGTGGAGCCCATCTACTTCTCAAAGGCTTCCACAACCCTCATAGGTCACCAGCAACCCATCATTATACCCCCAGGTATCGGCAGGGTTGACCCCGAGGCTGAACTCGCCGTGGTTATTGGCAAGAGGGCCAAGGGTGTTAGCCGGGGTACTGCCCTGGAACATGTAGCCGGTTATGCCTGCTTCAATGACGTAACCGCCCGGGATCTGCAATCCCGGGACACTGGGGGGAAGCATCCTTGGTTCAGGTCAAAGAGCTATGACACCTTTGGCCCCTTGGGACCCTACCTTGTTACCGCCAGTGAAGTAGCAGATCCTCATTGTCTCTCCATACGCCTCACTGTGAACGGTGAGGTGCGCCAGGAGTCCAACACGGCCATGATGGCCTTCGATATCCCTGCCATAATAGCGGCGGCAAGTCTTGTAATGACGCTGGAGCCGGGGGACGTAATAGCAACGGGAACCCCCCAGGGCATAGCACCCATCCACCCGGGCGATGTCGTTTGCGTTGAAGTGCAGGGTTTGGGCTGCCTTACTAATCCCGTCCTGAGCCAGGGCTGAAGTGCCGGGCTAACCAGGAGAACAAGACTTCCCACACCTCCTGGTGCCTGTGGGAGAAGCGGTGATCAGCTCCGCCTATCGCCCACAGCTCCTTTGGCCGGCCGGCGGCGGCGAAGAGCGATTCACCATGTGTTGAGGGTACGACCTCATCATGCCCCGCCTGGATTACCAGGAGAGGCCGGGGCGCTAGGGCTGCCCCGCACCGGAGAATATCATGCCTCTGCAGGTCCAGGAAGAAGTCGTGTTTCACACGAAACCCGCCTCCGGGTGTGGGTATGAAGAGGCTAGCCCCTGGCTCCAGGGTCTCCTGCACTGCTAGGGGGAGCCGGAACACCTCTTGGAGGTCTACTGGGCATGCCCATGCGCATACCCCTGCTACACGGGGGTCTAATGCCGCCTCACACAGCGCTGTAGCCGCGCCGAGGCTTCGCCCCACGACTACCACCGGGGAGGCACCCTCCAAAATAACGAAGTCCACAACGGCCCTGAGGTCCTCCACCTGCCCCGAGAGGGTTATGTCCTCTGAAGGCCCGGGGCTCCCACCGCACCCCGTAAAGTCAAACAGCACACAGGAATATCCCCTGTCCCAGAGGGCTTCCGCCATTGGAATGGCCAAGCCCCTGCCCTCCTTCGTTCCGGAAAACCCATGACACACCACGACCGTGGGTCCGCGGCAGTCCCCGGTACACAGCGCCGCCAGGTACCCGCGGGACCCCACCGGTATTGCTAGGTCCCGCCAGGCATAACACATGTGTTTCACAGGAATCATTCCTCCCCCGGTGTGGGTATGGTTCGAGCTCATGGCCACGGGTACCTGCGAGGGATGATAGGGGCCCGGGAACCATACAATAGTCCGTGAACGGGGGTGATGTAAGTGTCTGCCCGGGAGCACTGGGGTTCCTCATTGGGATTTGTGCTGGCCAGCGCTGGCTCCGCCGTGGGGCTTGGCAATATCTGGAGGTTTCCCACAGTGGTGGCCCAGAACGGAGGGGGGGCCTTCGTAGCCGTCTATCTTGTGGTTGTGCTGTTCATCGGGCTTCCTGCGATGATGTCCGAAATGGTCATGGGCCGGGCAGCCCAGCGCAACGTGGTGGGTGCCTTCAAGGTGCTGAAACCGCGGTCATCCTGGTTCCTGGTGGGGGCTATCGGGGGACTGGCAGCCTTCATCATACTCTCCTACTACTCAGTGATAGCCGGGTGGGGGCTCTACTTCCTGTACCTTACTCTGTCCGGAGACCTCCAGGGCCTGGCAGCACCCCAGCTGGCCCAGGTCTTTGCCACCTTCACCGGGAATCCCTTGGGCCCTGTCTTGCTCCATTTTGTCTTCATGGCCCTTACCGCCCTCGTTGTGAAGACAGGGGTAGGCAAGGGTATAGAACGGTACAGCAAGATAATGATGCCTTCCATCTTTGTCATACTCCTGATCCTGCTGGTGCGATCCCTGAGTCTGGAGGGGGCCATGGAGGGTGTGTACTGGTTCCTCAGGCCTGACCTCTCCGGTCTTAGCCTGCAGGGCGTTCTAATTGCCACTGGCCAGGCCTTCTTCAGTTTCAGCCTGGGGATGGGCGCTCTGGTAACCTACGGGAGCTACCTCACAGGAAGGGAGAACATCCCAGAAAGCGCAGCATATGTAGCCTTCGCTGACGTCGCCGTTGCACTCCTCGCGGGCCTGGTTGTCATTCCTGCTGTCTTTGCCTTTGGGTTTCCCCCGGAGACCGGTCCAGGGCTCGTCTTTGTCACGATACCCGCCATCTTGAACAGCCTGCCCCTGGGATCGCTCTTTGGCACCGCATTCTTCCTTCTCCTGCTCTTTGCTGCGCTGACCTCGTCCGTGTCCCTGATGGAGGTGATAACCGCCATATTCATCGACGAGCGCAGGTGGTCCCGTACCACGGCTACCTTGATAACGGGCGCAACCGCGTTTCTCCTGGGCGTGCCGTCAGCCATTGGAACCGGCACCATAGCGGGGTATGCCCGTACCGGGGCCGAGTTCCTAGGCCTAATGGACTTCTTTGCATCAAATGTGCTATTACCCGTAGGAGGGTTACTCCTGGCACTCTTTGTGGGTTGGGTATGGGGCGTAAAGAGGGCGGCCAGGGAGATGAGCCTTGGAGCTCCCACATTCAAAGGTGTTGCTACCTGGGCATTTCTCGTGCGCTATGCCGTTCCTGCCGCCATAGCCATTATCCTAGTGGTAGGCCTGTTAGGATAGGAGAGGAATCCCCCCTGAGTTCTAGAAGTCAAGCGTGTATGGGGGGCGTTGCCATGGCGGAAATCCAGGTTCAAGGCCGTTCCCGGGTGGAAATCCTGGACATCACTGACCAAGTGACTCAGGCAGTGGTAGAATCCGGGATTGTCCGGGGCTTTTGCCATGTGTTCGTGCCACACACAACAGCAGGGATCACCCTGAACGAGGTGGCTGATCCCGATGTAGCCAGGGACATGGCGAAGGCCTTCGCCAGCATGGTGCCAGCCGGTGGATACCAGCACAGGGAGGGGAACTCAGACGCCCATGTCAAGGCCAGCTTGGTAGGTTCCTCCGTATGGATACCAGTAGAAGACGGTCGCCCGGCAATGGGGTCCTGGCAGGGCGTGCTGTTTTGCGAATTCGACGGGCCAAGGGTGCGAAGGGCGCGAATTACCGTATGGCGGCTTCCCTAGATTGCCACGGGGAGGGAGGAACGGAAAGGGGGAGTTTGAATGGACATCGTGATCGAAGTGGGAAACACCAGGTTACAGTGCCTATTCAACTCCTCTGGCACCTCCAGGGCCATCTGCGATGCGCTTCCCCTCACGAGCCACGCTAGCCTGTGGGGGGATGAGGTCTACTTCCGTATCCCTGTGCGCCGAGACAGGGAGCCCGGTGCCAGGACTCACCTGGAGGCTGGAGATATAGCCTTCTGGCCGGATGGCAATGCACTCTGTGTGTTCTTCGGTCCTACACCGGCAAGCCAGGGCTCGGATCCTGTAGCCGCGAGTCCGGTGAATCTCGTGGGCAGGGTTATGAAGGGTCTCGGGGAACTGGCCCAGGCGAGGCCGGGAGACCCCATTGTGGTCAAGCGGGCATGAGGGTGGTTCCTCTTTAACCCTGATCCCCTCTCCTGCCTTTTACCATCATCCACTACCACAGGGATTCCCCTCCCCTTCGCTCCCTCTGTCCGCTGGTCGCTTGTTAGCCCTTCCTCTCTTGACTCTTCCCCTATTCGGGCCAAGTCATCGCAGATTGATGGAACCTTCAACGCTCTTTTATCCCTATTCCTCTCCCCCTTGGTCGCGCTGGTGTTACCCCACCGCCCTTTGATCCGCCCCAGCCCTTCCTTCCCTCCTGGGACGCCCAGCGCGCTGCCTCGTCCTTCCCCGCTCGCACCCACCAACCCCGTCACCCTTCACTGAACCTCACTTATAGCCCTCAGGGCCTTGAGGCGCGCCAGGAGCGCTTGGGCCTTCTCATTGTCCATCCCATGCTTCTTTGCCAGAACCGCCGGCGTCGCCTCGTCCAGGTTTACCTGGTCCTGCAGGACGCCAAGCACTCTCCTGTAGTCTAGGCCCAGTTCCTCACCCAGGGCCCCCACGGTCATCTCATTAGCCTCTAGGTACACCATGAGCATATAGGCTACGGTCTCCTTCTTCTTGAAACCCTTCCTCCTGGCGTAGTTCACTACCTCCATGAGCCACCATACCCTTCCGCTGGCCAGATCCCCAACGGCTATTGGAAAGTCGTCCCTGGACACGTAGTCCCTTATGAAGTTGGGTCTGCTCACCCCTAGTAGCGCCGCGGCCTCCTTCACCCCCACCAGGGGCCCATACACCTCCACCCCTGCCACCCTGACACCCAGCGCCTTCTCCATGTCAGTTATCTCGATCCCCACAACCCGCCCCATCTCGTCGACATCCAGGTTCAGTGAGTTGGCCACCTGCACGCTGTAGGTCAGGGCTTCGGGAGGCAGCTCCACTAGCCTCACATACATCTCGTTGTGGGGAACATCCACCTCTACCCTTACCTTTAGCCTCACCCTGGTCCACCTCGAGATAATGACATTATCATAAGTCTATGATATGATAATAACATTGTCAACCCCCTCCAATCCTAGACGGACCTGGTCCGGCGTGACTTGGAAATCTGGCTCAAACTGGCTTTTGAAAGAAGGTGGAGCACCGGCTCCAGGTACCCGGCGGGAGGCTCTGGACCAGGCACGGCTAAGGGCATCCAGCCTTGCTGGCGGGTCGAGTGCCTAAGGATTTGCAGGGGAATATGGCCCTGGTCTTCATGCGGGGAAGAGAAGGTGGGTGCCTGCTCGGGGTCTTGTGGTATCAAGAGGGGGTGGATTAGGGAAGCCACGGGGATTCCCAGGCCTCTTCTGGACACAAGAGGCAAGCCCTTAGTACGGGGTGTTGGCCCATCGGGGAGCACGTTGAAGGGAAAGACGAGCGGGGAGATGCCCAGTTGCTCCCTCTTGAGCCCCTTTGAACTCAGAATGTTGCTCTCATAATGACATCTTCTCAGGCTGATTATGGGGTGACAATATCACAGGCCGACTACACTGATGCAAGCCGGGGTATTGACCTCTACTTCCCCCGGTGTTATACTTTCGGTCAAAGGATAGCAACGGGCTTTGAGGGAGAAGAGTAGTTCAGCCGCAGGGGGCATAGCGAGCCGGCGATAGTGAAAGGCCGGTCCCGCCGGGCCGAATGAATGGGCTCCTGAGCCGCGAACCGAACGGGCCCTCCCCAGTAGGCTTCGCCGGGACTCCCGCCGTTAAGGGGGAGGGGATATCGGACCGCTAGTCCCGTATCCTAATGATTGAGGGAGGCCCCTAGAGGCCTAACCCGGGTGGTACCGCGGAAGGTAAGGCCTTTCGTCCCAAGGGACGAAGGGCCTTTGCTCATTTGTAGACTGAGCCGATAAGTGAGGAGGTGCAGGCATGTACAAGGTGCTGGTCACAGACGGCCTGGACCCGCAAGGGGTAGACATACTGAAGAAGGACTGTGAGGTCCGGCTGGTAGAGGGACTCAGCCAAGAAGAACTTCTGGACCAGGTGAGTAGTGTTCACGGGCTCATCGTGAGAGGCACCACCAGGGTGACAGGGAAGGTGCTTGACGCTGGTCGAAATCTGCGAGTTGTGGCTAGGGCTGGGGTGGGATTGGACAACATCGATGTTGCTGAAGCGGTAAGAAGAGGCATTTCGGTAGTAAACGTTCCCGGGGCTAATGCTGTGGCTGTGGCCGAGCTCTGCCTAGCGCTCCTCCTTTCCCTTGCTCGCCACATTGGGGAGGCTAGCCTTGCTGTGCGGCACGGGAAGTGGCGTTCCCCAGCCCACAACGGATTTGAGCTCTCCGGGAAGACGCTCGGCATTGTGGGACTGGGGAGGATCGGCCGGGAGGTCTGTACCCGGGCGCTGGCCTTCGGCATGACAGTCCTGGCCCATGACCCCTATGTTCCCGAGGAAACTTGCCTGGATGCAGGAGCACGCCCGGTGGAACTCGGTGAACTGCTGGGGTGCTCGGACGTGATTACTCTCCACACACCCCTGACCAGCGAAACCCGAGGGATGATCGGCCTACGCGAGCTTCGCACCATGAAACGCGGGGCGCTCCTGGTGAACTGCGCCCGGGGTGGAATAGTGAATGAAGACGCGCTCTACGATGCCCTGGTCTGCGGCCACCTGGGAGGCGCTGGCCTTGACGTATTCCAAAGTGAACCACCCGGCCCAAGCCCACTGCTCAGTCTACCCAACGTGCTGGCTACACCCCATCTAGGTGCTGCCACCCGTGAGGCCCGGCGCCGGTGTTCAATAGCTGTGGCGATGGCTACCCAGAGGGTTCTCAAGGGAGAATGCCTTAACCCCGAGGCGTGTCTCTGCCAAGGAAGCCATGACCTAGGTGCCTGCAGCCCTCTCGCCTCAGCAAACCCAGTCCAGTGAAAGGAGTGTCGAGTATGGAGAACTGCAAGATACTGCTGGATGAAAGGGAACTCCCTAGGGCTTGGTACAACATCCTGGCAGACATGCCTCACAAGCCCCAGCCAGCGCTGCATCCCGGCACAGGAAAGCCATTGGGGCCGGAAGACCTGGAGCCACTATTTCCTATGGACCTCATTCTTCAAGAGGTCTCGGGAGACAGGGAAATTCCCATTCCCGCCGGTGTCCTGGAGGTTCTTTCCCTTTGGAGGCCGACCCCCCTACACAGGGCTCGACGCTTCGAAGAAGCCCTGGGGACGCCTGCGAGGATCTACTACAAGAACGAGGGTGTGAGCCCCGCTGGCAGCCACAAGCCAAATACTGCTGTGGTCCAGGCCTACTATAACAAGAAGGCAGGAACGAAGCGAATCACCACGGAAACCGGGGCCGGGCAGTGGGGCAGTGCCCTGTCACTCGCCTGTAAGTTGTTCGGAATTGAATGCAAGGTGTACATGGTCAAGGTTAGTTACCAGCAGAAGCCCTATCGCCGCTCAATGATACAGACCTGGGGGGCCACAGTGGTTCCCAGCCCCAGCACAGAGACCCAGTCCGGAAGAAATGCCCTGGAGAAGGACCCAAATTCCCCAGGAAGCCTGGGCTTGGCCATCAGTGAGGCCGTGGAGGACGCTGCCTCCCGTCCAGACACCAAGTACTCCCTGGGGAGCGTGCTCAACTATGTACTACTCCACCAGACAGTGATAGGGCTGGAAGCCCAGAAGCAAATGGCTCTGGCCGGGGACTACCCTGACGTAGTCATTGGGTGCCATGGCGGGGGCAGCAACTTGGGGGGTATCAGCCTTCCCTTTGTCAGGGACAAGATCGCCGGCCGGCAGGTAGACGTGGTTGCGGCAGAGCCGTCCGCGTGCCCGACGCTCACCAGGGGGACACTCGCCTATGACTTTGGGGACACCGCCGGCCTCGCGCCACTCCTACGCATGTACACGCTGGGCCATAGCTTCATCCCTTCAGGCATCCATGCTGGGGGTCTTCGCTACCACGGCGCTTCCCCGGTTGTCAGCCAGCTCCTTGAGGACGGGCTGATAAGGGCCGAGGCCTATCCACAGTCAGAGGTGTTCAAGGCCGCGGTCACCTTTGCCCAGAGCGAGGGCATCATTCCCGCCCCTGAGACGGCCCATGCGGTAAAGGCTGCCGCTGCCGAGGCCCTGAAGGCCAAGGAGGAAGGGAAGTCCAAGGTGATCCTGTTCAACCTGAGCGGTCACGGGCACTTCGACATGGCCGCATACGATACCTACTTCTCCAATTCCCTGGAGGACTACCAGTACCCAGATGACCTCGTGCGGAAGGCCCTGGAAGAGCTGCCCCAGGTCGGCGCATGAGCTCACCCTAAAACTGGCTGGCCCTTTCCACGATATACATGGTAGAAGGTGGAACCTGGACGCCCGCCAGGACAAGGTGACATCTAGCCTACCGAGGAGAGGGCCTTTGGGAAGGACCCCGTCGCCCCCTAGGGGACCGGGGCCCTTCCCTTTCTAGGGCAGACCCCCTTTCCGAGGTCAGGCTGGGAGGAAATGCAAGTCCTGTGGAAGAACACCTATAGAGGCCTGTCCCGAAGGGGGTTCACAATGGCAGCTATCAAGCTGGTGCACGTTGCCGATGTGCACCTCGATACCACTTTACACAGCCAGAATGCTCATATAAGGCAAAGGTTGAGATGGGCTACCAGGGAGGCATTCCGGGCGGCGGTAGACCTCTGTCTCCAGGAGGGTGCCCTAGCCTTGCTTGTGGCCGGTGACCTCTTCGACAACCACCGCCTCACCTTGGAGACCGAGAGATTCCTCCTGGAGCAGGTAAGACGGTTGGACAGTCAAGGAGTATGCTTCGTCTACGCAACAGGGAACCACGACCCGGGCCTTGCTCACTACAGGGCGCAGCGCATTCCGTGGCCTCCCAATGTCCATCTCTTGGCCAGCAGTACCCCCCAGGAAGTCCCGCTTACCGGTGCGGCTGGCGCTAAGGCTGCCTGTGTTGTTGGCGCCGGGCACGAGACTGAGCGGGAAGACCGGAACCTAGCCCAGGGATTCCCAGGGTCCAAGGGCAGCCTTCCCTACATAGGACTACTTCACACCTTCGTCGCGGGAGCCCGGGAAGGTCACGAGCGGTATGCACCCTGCACCATCCAGGACCTCACCGGGAAGGGGTATGCATACTGGGCGCTAGGGCACATCCACCGGCGGGAGGTCGTATGCGATTATCCTTCGGTGCACTACCCCGGCAACCTGCAAGGTCGCAACGCGCGGGAAGATGGCCCCAAGGGAGCCCTTCTGGTCACGGTGGACCCCCAGGGGGCCCACGCAGAGTTCAGGCCCCTGGCTCCTGTGGAGTGGCTCACTGCAAGGCCCCTTTCCTTGGTCGACGTGGAGAGCCAGTCCACGCTAATCCCCCGGATCGTCCAGTCCCTCCCAGGCAGGACTGCTCCGGAGTTCCTTCTCAGGGTGGAACTGGCGGGCCCTTGCCCCCTGTACCAGGAACTCATGTCTGAGGAGGAAAGGCTGTCACTGGAGGACCAACTGGAGCATGCTACCGGGGCCCTCAGCGTGGAGGTGCGTACTAGGGATCTCCTTCCCCCAGCCAGGGTTGAGGACTTCAAGCAGGGCCCTCACATCCTGGCCACCGCCCTGGAGATCCTAGAGGAGGTCAGGAGGGAAGGCCTCTCCCCTGGTCTGGCAGACAGGCCCCTGGCGGGGGAATCACAGGGCTTGGCTGGATTTGGTGATGACGAAGCCAGGAAGGCTTATCTCCTGCGCATTATGAATGGAGCAGAGGTTGAACTGGTGTTCAGGATGGTGAAGCCCCGTGTTGGTTAAGGCCCTTGGGATTGAGCGCTTTGGCCGCCTATCCGATTTGCAGGCAGACGGGCTTGGCCGTCTTGTGGTAGTTCACGGCCCCAATGAGTCCGGGAAGTCCACCCTGTTCCATGTCCTCTGTACACTCCTGTTCGGATTTGCCCCGGCAAGCCAGTCATCCCACCCGTACTCTCCCTGGGATGGTGACATGCTGTCGGTGTCAGCCAGCATGGAGATGGACAGCGGCCAGCCCGCCACAGTGTCCCGGCGCTTGACCTCAAGTGCCAAGGGTTGGTACCAGGCAGGTGAGACCCATCGGGACCTGGGAAACGGTCCACTGCCCTTTCTCGGGCGCCTGAGTCGGGAAGCATTCTTGGAGGTCTACGCCATTGGTGCACGAGACCTTGAGTTCTTCAAAGACAGGGTGTGGAGGGAGGTCCAAGGGGGCCTGGTTCCGGGTCTTGCACCCGAGTTCCTCATGCCCTTTGAAGAGGTGCTGGCCTCCCTGGAGAAGGAGGCCAACACCCTCTGGAGGCCCACTAGGCACAAGGGGACGAAGGCCCAGACCATCCAGGCATCCATCAGGGACCTGAAGGAGGAACGCAGGAAGGCTCAGGAACGCGATACCGTACTTAGGGACAACACCCAACGGCTCTCGGAGATCGAGCGGTCGAAGAAAGACCTATCTGAAAGGATAGTGTTCCTGAAAGCGTTTCTCATGAAGGCGGAGCGCTTCATGCCCGTCTACCAGGCGCTTCGCAAGGTAGAGGATCTGAGCAGGGAAGCCGGGGACGTCACCCAGCTGGAGGCCATTCCCGAGAGTCCCCGGGAGTTCATCGCCAGCCGGGAGGAGCGGTTGGAGGAACTGCTTACCCGGTCGGATGCCATTGAAGGAGCGATGAAGGAACACCAGGAGTCCGTATCCAGCCTAGACTCGCTCCTAGAGGGAGTCCTGCATCTGGAGGCAAGGATACAGGAGGCCCGGAACCGGTTGGAGGCTTGGGCTAACGACCGGGTGCACTTGGAGGATGCCCGCATAGAGGCTGCCGGGGTCAGGGCTCGCATGGAGGAGGTAGCGACTGGGCTTCTTACCGGTACCTCCAACCTTTCCTTCCTGAGAACGCTTCCCCGTGCGGAGATCCTCGCTGCCATTAGGGGATTCGAAGAAACCCATTCGAGGCTGAGGTCTGAGGAGGAACGGTTGGGAGACCTTGAAGTCCAGGTAGCAGCCGGTCACCGGCCGGTTCCCGTCCTCGCGCTGCTGGGGGTTATCCTTGCGCTGGGACTGGCTGGATCCGGCCTCCTAATGGGAATGCGGTGGCTTACCGCCTCCGGGGCCATCCTCGGGGGGCTGTGTCTTGCCATCTTGGCCAGGTGGAACCAGGCCCGCGAAGAGAATCGCAGGCTGTCAAGGGGTCTGGATGTGGCACGGTCCCGCCGGGATGAAGCGGCATCAACCAGGGATGAGTACCGGCGGAGGGTTGTTTGCCTGCTGGGCCCAGCTCCAATCGCCCAGGGCAGGCTGGAAGCCCCAGATACGATGCTGTTCCAGGACCTAATGGAGGCCAGGGAGCAGGCAGTTCGCCAAGAGGCTCTGGATGCCCGGATGGACATGATCTCCGGCAGGCTCTCCCAGGGAGAGCAACAGGTCAAGGAACTGGCGAGGGAGATTGGCATTCAGTTCAAAGGGACCGAGGAAGCCCTGGAGGAGATCTGCATGCTCCTGGCCAAGGCCCGGGAGAAGGCCAGGAGGCGAGAAGCCTCATTGCAGGCCATTGAGACCTTCAAGAAGGAAAAGGATGATGTGGAACGGGAATCTGAAGCCATTAAGAAAGCCTTGGATGACATCAGGTCCCTACTGGCCCAGGTTCATGGCGGGGGATCGGAGGCTGCCATCAGGGAGGTCGGACGCCAGCGTGACGCTGCAAGGCAGGCCCGGAGGATGGAGGAGGACCTATCCAGTAAGCCTGACCTTGACACTATCAAGGAGGAAATAGCAGAACTCGAGACTAAGGGCGAAACCTGGCTTTTCAGTGACGAGGAAGTGGTGCGGAACCGCCAGGAGCTGGCCGAGACCCTGGAGAGGGAGGTAAGCCTGAAGGAGGAGGCGGCAAGGATCCAGGCAGCCCTCGCGTACGCCCAGGGGCCCACGGTGGATGACATCGACAGCCAGGTAGATAGCCTTAAGATGGAGTTGGAGGAGAGCCTGGAACGGAGGGACCGGCTGGTTATCATGAGGGCCGTCCTGGTGGAGGCGGAAAGGCGCTTCCGGGAAGAACACCAGCCAGACGTCCTGAGGCGTGCCAGCGCACACCTCAAACGCATTACGGACGGCCGTTATGAAGCCCTCACCATGGACGAGGAAGGGGGAAGACCCTGCCTGACACTGCACACCGCCCGGGGGTTCCCCGTCCCGGTCGCTCCCCCCATCAGCAGGGGAACCCTTGACCAGATATACCTTGCTCTAAGGCTTTCCCTGGCGGATCACCTGGACGACCAGTCTGAGACGCTCCCCATCTTCCTGGATGAGGTACTGGTCAACTGGGGTGACGGGAGCCGCCTCGAGGAGGGCATAGGCATCATCCAAGAGGTCTCCTCCAGCCGTCAAGTCTTCTTGTTCACCTGCCACGATTGGCTGGTGAAGCGGCTAGAAAGGGGAGGAGCCCGGGCTATAGACCTCCTCCATAACCAATGACAAGGCCGCATCCTGATGACGCGGCCTTGCTTCTCCCCTAGCCTGCTGCAACCTGAGGGATGCCCTTTACCATGGCTGCTCTCCTGGCTAGATCAATCCTTTCCCTCTCACTCAAGGGTTTCTGGGTGTCTGGATGCACGGCGCAGCACGTGCCGTTCACCATTCGGGTACGCACCTCACCCCGGGCAACGGGATTTCCCTTCAGGTGGGGCGCGTCCATCAGCCCGCCGCGGACGGCCAGGCCAAGGGTGACCGGGTCTGCCCAGGGGTCCGCTGTACCCTGAGGTGCAAGCCCCCGGATGGCCTCCAGGAGTACCCCGGCCTCCTCCAGGAGTTGCTGCTTTCTCGTGAGTACCACCGGGTCCTGGATCATTGAAGGCAGACCGGCCATGCAGTTCCTGATTACCCCACGCACTATCTTGCAGGCCTCAATGATGTCATGGGGTGTGGCTGCGTGGTCTCCTTCGGTATGGGCCACGACATGCACGATGTCAGGGTTCAGTGTCATGCCCAGGTAGGTGGAGGCAGCGAGCTGCCCCTTGGCCATGTCCATGTCTGCTGGGAAGCTGGCCAGACCGGCCCGGACCTCCCTGAAGCTCTGGAAACTCTCATCGTGAAGAGACTCAATCATCTCTATCTTCGCCATCATCTTGGCCAGATCCATCATGGGCGATGTGGCTGGAGGGTTGTTGAACATGTACTGGGCGACGTAGGTGGTCACTCCCGCCCGCTTAGCGTTGTAGGCTCCGAGGAATGCGGCCACCACCGCCACCACATCGTGGGCATCCCTGAGGCTCCACTGGTGGGCATCGTTGACCTCCACCGGCACGCCCCTGGCGGCGTGCCAGGCCATTAGACGCTGGGAATCCCGTATTGACTCCTCCAAGTTCCGTGGGCCCCTGCCGTCAAGGACATTGTACCAGAACACGGGGATGGCACTCCAAGCGTTATCAATGGTGGCCAGGAGCAGGTCGGCCATTTTGAATACGTCCCGGGTTCCGCTGTAGCACCGGAGAAGTGGGTAGTTGCCGCACTGGGCGGCCCCGTACAGCCTGCGGAGGTCCTCGGGTGTCCGCAGGGGAACACCCCCGGCCCCATCCTGTGAGGGATCCATCTCCCAGGGCCTGAAGAAGCTCTCCTGGGCGTTCTGGTCAGGACCCAAGGATATTACATCCAGGACGCCCGAGGATGCAAGGGTCTTGACGCCCCGGACAGTCACGTCCAGGTCTGGAAGGCCGAAGTGGTGACGGATGACCGGGTAGGGTCGCTTGAATTCTATACGTTCCACCAGGGTACTGGGGGGGCGCTTGGAGTTCTCCCTGCGGCCACTATGCCCCTTGAGAAAGCCGAGAACCTCGTCTATGTCCTCGAGCCCGGAGAATACCCTGTCAAAGATGCCTAGACTCTCCGCCACCCTGGCAACGGGGGGAGTGCCTCCCATGGTGAGCAAAGGCAACCTAGTCCACTTTCGCTCCCGGACACCCTTGGAGAGTCTCTCCAGGAGTGGCTTCGCGGTCTCGGGGGATAGGCGGTATCCCACCGCCGCCATGTAGGGTGATTCCTGTTCCACCACCTTGAGAAAGGTGTCCACAGGCACGGCCGGCCCGAGAAACACCGTTTCGTAGCCGGAATCCTCCGCTAATCTTAGGAAGTTGATGACCCCAGCCACATGAACGCAGTCACCTATCGCGGCTCCAACGATCCTCTTCTTCATGGCCATCCTCTCCTTTCCGGCCAACGGTGAGAGGAAAACCGAAACCCAGGGACACCCCTGGGTTAGGTTCAGAACCCGGGGTCTCCTCCTTCCACGCTTACGAGGTTAGCTGACGGACTCGGACCGAAAGAGTGTGGCCCTACCCTCTTGCAAGGGATTCGCCCCTGTTGACTGGGTCCCCCGCACCCCCCGCAGGGGGTTTCAGCGTTCAGACCGTTTGGCCGTATGCTATTCTACCACTGTATCCCTATTCTACCAGAGCCAGGCCCCCCTGTAAAGGGAAAGACCCAAAGGTATTTTAAGGGATAGAATATTGTTAACATACCAATACTACATAACCCATCCAGTAACATTCACTCCTGGCTGTCCCTGGCTTGCCCTTAGTCTAGGGCTCTCTCCAGCATGGCCTCCATGGACTCCCTGGTCATCATTCCGACGACCTCTTCAACGATGCGCCCGGACGCATCCACAACTACTGTGGTGGGAAGATATCTCACCCCGTACGCCTTCCCGGTAGCCTTCTGAGGGTCAAGAAGCACACGAAAGGAAAAGCCACCCTCCTGCACAAATGCCTCCACGGTTGAGGGGTCGTCCAGGGCGATGGCTAAGACCACCACGTCGCCATCGTATTCCTTCTGAAATGCGTCAAGGTCCGGCATCTCGTCCCTGCAATAACCGCACCATGTCGCCCAGAAGTTGATGAAGACTACCTTGCCCCTGAACTGGGAGAGGCTAGTCTCAGTGCCCTTGAGGTCAGGCAGGGTAAAATCCGGTGCTGACTCATCGCCTGAAGGGAGTGGTGCTTCGCTATCCTGCCTCCCGCGGCAACTGGTTGCCACCAGCAGTACTACGACAAGCACAACCAAGATCCTGATGCTCTTCACAGAGTGACCCCCCGATTAGAGTCTATCCATGTACAGGAGGATGCCCAGAAAAACCAATCCCAGCCCAGATACCCGGGAGATCGCAGGGAGATAGGGACCCAACGACTTCAAACCCCTTGTCACCCGGTCGGTAAACACAGCTGCCAGTACAAAGGGCAGGGAGAACCCTGCGGAATAGGAGGCTAGCAGGAGCCCCCCCGTGACGGGATCCCCTGAGGAACTCGCCACTATCAGGATGGAGGCCAGGATAGGCCCCACACAGGGTGTCCAGCCAAAGGCGAACACGATGCCCAGCAGCAACGGCTGCCACCGGCCCAGCACTGGGAGGGTTCTTGCCTGGGCAGTCCTCTCGAGAAAGGCCAGCCGGTAGAGTCCGGCCAGGTGGAGACCCAGCAAGATGACGATGAGTGCTCCCACCTTGCGCAATACCTCAATGTGCCGAGCCAAGAGGCCACCCACAGCCGTCGCTGATAGACCCATGAGGATAAACACCAGGCTGAATCCAAAGATGAACCCCATGGTATTTACTGCCAGCCTGGTGCGTCCCCCCCCTTGAGATGCCACCGACACCAGGTAGGCAGGGATAAGCGGCAGTACACACGGGGATACGATGGAGCCCATCCCAGCAATGAAAGCCAAGTAGAAAGGGGGTGATTGCATGGCCGCCTCCTAAGTCCGGAGTCTCCGCGATACCTCGAGCCCCAACATGAACAGTGAGGCCATTGTCAAGTGGGCTGGGGCGGCTTCGTCAATGAGAAGGGACGCTCTCGGGGGGAACTCCTCATCTCCACGCCACAGCACAACTCCCAGGTACACCTTGGGGTAGGCCTCAATAATGAAGGATGCGTCCCCCAGGCCCATTTCCCTGGCCTTGAAGGGTTTCAAGGCATCATAAAGCCCGGGAATGTTATGGCCGAACCTTTCCCCCAGGGGGTCAGCGGCCTCGTGCTGGACGAGGGCCCAGTGGGATTCTCCACCCTCCAGCTGGTTGAAGGCCAGCCACTCGCTGGCAGGCGACGTGTCCCGGCCTGTCCAGGAAAGGTACTGTATGAGGAGTACTCGCTCCTCTGGCGAGAGAGCGCCACCAGGGGGGTGCCTTTCTGTTGTCATGTCCCCGCTAGGATGGTGAACGTGCTGCACTGCCCCGAGATAGGGAAGGGAGAGTGTGCCGTTCCCCGGGTTGTAGAGCCCGCCTTTAGCCCTGGCCATGGCTTCCGGCCTCTTCATCGCAAACCTCTCCAATGCCGCACGGTATGTCTCTTCGTAGCCCATGCCCGCCTCCTCAGTCTGGCCGGTTTCTCTGGTGTATGACACGGAGCCCCCACAGGGTAAGGAGCCGGTCCACCTTCTGTATTGTCCTGGTTTCAGGGGCGATGAGCTCTGCTAGGCCGCCCGTGGCAACTACGAAGGCATCACCGCCAATCTCCTCCCGCATCCTCCTGACTATCTCATCAACTTGACCTGCGAAGCCAAACACGATCCCCGACTGCATGCTGGATACGGTGTTGCGTCCCACCACGGAAGGGGGTTTTACCAGCTCTATCCGGGGGAGCTTGGCAGCCCTCTGGAACAAGGCCTCCAGGGAGATACCTATGCCGGGAGCGATAGCACCCCCGAGATACTCTCCGTCCCGGGATATGGCATCATAGGTCGTGGCGGTTCCAAAGTCCACCACGATTGCTGGTGCCCCGTAGCGGTCATATGCAGCAACCGCATTAACTATGCGGTCGGCCCCGACCTCCTTGGGGTTCTCGTACTTCACTGAGACACCTGTCTTGACGCCCGGGCCAACCACGATAGGCTGTACCCTTAGGTACCGCGAGCACGTATCCTCCAGTGTCTGGGTGAGGGGGGGCACCACCGAGGCGATTATGGCTGAGTCTAGGAGGTCTGGGTCAAGGCCCCCATGATCCATTAGAGAGAGAAAGAGGATACCGTATTCATCGGCGGTCTTCCGGCGTTCTGTTGAGACCCTCCAGTGGTTCCTAAGGGCGGATCCCTCGTATACGCCTGCCACTATTTCCGTGTTGCCGATGTCCAGAGCAATAAGCACCTTCGCCTTCTCCTTTCCACCGTAGATCCATGATACCGCTAGATTGCATTAGCAGGCAAGATGAAGATGGGAACCTTGATGGTTAACCTGGTATTCCCGGCTGTCTCAGGGTCTCCCTACCGCCCACTACTTAGACTCCACGCCCTGGCAACTTGCCTTCCGGGGCTGGATGTTCTCATGGAATGCGTAAGTGGTCTCAAGGCAGGATCCTTATTAGAGACACCTCGCCCCAGGGGAACCTTAACAGGGATCCGTGCTCGGTTCTGAGAAGCAGCGCCCCATGGCGGTCAAGCCCCTCATCGATGCCTTCCCACGCAGCATCCCCTGTGCCAACCTGGACCCTTTGACCATAACTTGCGCTCTTGAGTATCCATTCCTGCATCAGGGTTCCGGGGCCACCACGCAGGGCGAGACATCTCTCCTCCAGGCCGTCCAAGGTCAAGCCCAGTAGTGTGGCCCGGTCAACGGGCCGTCCCAGGTGGTCGGACAGGAAGGCGATGGTTTCAGGGAAACCCTTGTGCAATAAGCCAGGTCTGTTCACGTTGATACCTGCCCCCAGGACTACCCAGGCAGGGGACCCTGAGGCTTCACCTATCACTCCTGCCAGCTTGCCGTTGGGGCAGACCACATCATTGGGCCACTTGGTCTTGGAGTTCACCCCTAGGACTTGCCCGGCGGCGGCTAGGGCAAGCGCCATGGCCACTGTAAGCCATGGGAATCCCGAGGGTTCCAGTTCCGGGCGCAGGATGACAGAAAACAAGAGTCCCGCTTCTGCCGGGCACCACCAGGAACGCCCTCGCCTTCCCCTCCCCTGGGTTTGTTCATCTGCTACCACCACAGTACCCTCGGGTTCACCCTGTTCGGCCAAGTGCCGTGCCAGGTCCATGGTGGAGGTTAACACCCTCCGGTAGATTACACGGGTCCCCAGGGCCTTGCCTTGCCTCGAAGCGATGGCAGTGGTGTCCAATCTCTCCATGGGTCATCTCTCCGTCCTTACTCCAGGAGAAGCAGTGATCAGCGGCTTATCTTTAACTGTCGACCCTGTGGGTTCCCCTGGAGCCCCTGTAGATACCGCCAGGTAAGCCAGGATCAGGGTAGGAATGGTGGTCAGGGAAAGACTCCAGAGCGTGGCATGCACGCTGATGAGATCCGCGAGGTAGCCGAAGGGTACCAAGGCAATGCCCGCTACTCCGTAAACGAAGCCCATCATGAGTCCTGAAGCCAAGCCAATGCTCTTGGGCATGAGGTCCTGGCAGAGCAGGATGGTCACGGAGGCGGTGGCCACCAGGGTCATGCCGGACAGCGCCAGGAAGATGAAGGACCACACCCCCGAGGTAGCCGCGAAGGCAATGCTCATGGGTGCCGCCAGCAAAGAGGAGAGTATGGTGACTCTCTTCGGCCCATGGCGGTCGGCGAGGGTCCCACCCACTAGGGTTCCTAGCGCCCCCGCCACCAGGTAAAGCGCCAGCGCCCAGCTGGTCATCTCATAGGGATAGTAAAAGGGGATGTAGGTTATAAAACCAAGGTGTACCAGGGAACGCATGACGGAGAATGACGTCAGCAGGACTACAGGTTTGGACAGCCCTTCGGAGACCCAGAGGCGAAGATCCCTACCAGTCCCTGGGGCCTCCGGGCCCATAACGGCCGGACGTTTCATGGACTGGAGTAAGACCACGGTAGCCGCTATTCCTGGAATCATGATGTAGATTGTTCCCTGAAGCCCTTGGATAAGAAGAAGGGACATGACGATGGGGCCCAGGGCGTATCCAACGTTCCCACAGACCATGAACAGGGCCAATCCAGAGGCCTTCTTGATGCCACTGTTGAGGTATACTGCTTTGGAGGCAGCCGGGTGAAAGGCAGCGGCACCAAGGCCTCCGAAAAACACAGCGGCCAGGACGGCAATGTAGAGGGGTGAGTAGCCCAGGGCGGCCACCCCGGCTGAGGTCAGGAGGACGCTGGTGGGCAGGAGCCAACTCTGGGGCTTCAGATCCACCAGGACGCCAAATACCGGCTGGAACACTGAGGAGCCGATGATCCTGACCATCATGATGGTGGCTATGAGGGTATGGGATATGCCGAGCCTCTCCTTGATCAGGGGAAGGACAAGGGGGATACCTCCATCGGCCACCTCAATCGAGAAGTGTGCCAGGCTGACCACACTCACAAACAGGCTGTTCAAGAGGTGTATCACCCGCAGACATAATTATTTCGGGCCCAAATGGAGTCCGCTGAGCCCCAAGTTATTATTCCGCCCCCCACACGGGGATCCTCCTCGTGGACAAGGGTTGGCCTTCACCTGGACAAAGACGCCGCCGGTTGTGGTATAACCCGACTTTTATATGATGTCGAAAATTTCTATGAAGAACGGAAGCAATACATGAGGTAAGGATGCCAATCCTTAGAACTTGTGCTGTCATCGCTGGGTGGATACATCTCTTTACCCCTATCGGCCTTCACCTGGACAAAGACGCCGCCACCGGTTGTGGTATAATACAATTGTGGGATCCCCCCGGGGGGTGATTGTATGCTTCAGCTGAGAGTTGACAGGGTTGCCATGGAGGTAGGAGGGGAGCAGGGAGTCGTTATCCTGAAGGACATCGACGGGAAACGAGTGTTGCCCATCTGGATCGGAATGCTGGAGGCAACTTCCATCGCTATGGAAATGGAAGGCATCAGGCCAGCCAGACCTCTAACCCATGACCTCATAAAGAGCATGTTGGACACATTGAAGGCCGAGGTGTGCATGGTAATAATCCACGATCTGAAAGACAGCACCTTCTTTGGGCAGGTCGTCCTGAAGTCTCAAGGGGACACCATGGAGATCGATTCAAGACCGAGCGATGCCATTGCCCTTGCGCTTCGCGCCAATGCTCCGATATTCGTATCGGAACAGGTTATGAACGATGCGGGTCTCGCGGCTAACCAGGACCCAACAGTACATTGAGGGAAGAGTAGTCCAGGGCGCAACGGTCTTGGTATCGTTGTGCCCTGGACCGTGCCTGGACTGCTAGAGGTTTATTGACTCCCCGGGTCTTAGTATCACCACTTTCGTCCCAGTCTCGGCTTCTACCTTGTCTTTGAACAGGTTGGGATCGGCCTCTATTAGAGGCCAGGTATTGTAGTGCATGGGTATGGCGACCTTAGGACGAAGCAACTTGACAGCCACCACCGCATCGTCGATGCCCATGGTGAAGTTGTCACCGATAGGGAGCAGCGCCATATCTAAGGGTTCCAGTTCTCCCAGGAGCCTCATGTCTCCGAACAGACCCGTATCACCCGGGAAATAAACACGTTTACCATAGAAATTAACGATGAATCCACACGCGTGGCCGCCGGGAACGCCTGATCCATGGAAGGCCGGGGTAGCCCTGACATAGCCGAAATCAAAAGCGTGCTTGCCGCCGATGTGAAGCGCGTGGGTGTCGGCTCCCTGTTTCTGGAGCTCACCTGCAACCTCCGCGGTGGTAATGGCCAAGCCGCCCGAGGCCTTGGCGATTGCGGCCGCTTCTCCCATGTGATCGAAGTGAGCGTGGCTTACCAGCACATAATCGGCCTTCACATCTCTCGACTTCACTGGCGAGGATGGGTTCTCGTCCAAGTAAGGGTCAAAGATGAGTGTCTTGCCCCGGTCCTCCAAGGTGAAGCAGGCGTGGCCGAGGTACCTGATGTTCACGGGTATCCCCCCTATCTACTTCTAGGGGAAATGATAGCAAATATTGGGGGGATAGGCAAATCACTGGGCACTTCCGGGGTGCTCGGCGGAGGTTGGTGCGGTGAGGATCGGCGATCTTTACATTGCGGAGCCAGTGGCACTGGCCCCGATGGCTGGTGTCACGGACCTGGCCTACAGGAGAATATGCCGGAGGTTCACTCAAGGGCTCCTATTCACTGAGATGATCAACGCGAGGGCGCTCACGGAGGGAAACGCCCGGAGTGTCAGGAACGCACTGGTGGGGCCCATTGCCTCCCCACAGGCTGCCCAGCTGATAGGCTCGAACCCGGGGATCATGGCAAGCGCCGCCCGGGTAGTTGTGGAGATGGGAGCTGATGTGGTAGACATCAATATGGGCTGCCCCGTTCCCAAAGTGGTCAAGAAGGGGGAGGGGGCTGCCATGATGAAGCACTTGGACCTAGCCCAAGAAATCGTGGCGGCTGTAACCGGGGCCGTCAGTGTCCCGGTAACCGCGAAGATCCGGTCAGGCTGGGACGAGACCAGCATCAACGCCCCAGAAATGGCAGCTCTTCTTGCAGATGCCGGGGCGGCGGCCATAGTAGTTCATGCCAGGACCAGGGAAGCGCTATACGGGGGAAAGGCCGATTGGAGCGTAATCCGAAGGGTCAGGGAGAGGATTTCCGTCCCCCTTATCGGCAACGGCGATCTTAGGAGCCCTCAGGATGCTCTCGCCATGGTGGAGGCGACAGGGTGCGACGGCGTCATGGTGGGCAGGGCGGCGCTGGGCAATCCCTGGATCCTCCGGCAGGTTTGTGAGGCACTGGATGGACGGGAGATCACCTGGCCATCCCCAAGGGAGAGAGTCGGGATGGCACTGGAACACGCGGAGGAGATTCGGCACCTGAAGGGAGATCACATTGCCCTTCTGGAGATGCGGAAGCACGCCGCATGGTACACCAGGGGGCTCCCAGGCGCTGCCAAGACCAGGGCCGAGATCCACTGGGCCCCTGACATCGAGACTATGAAGAGCATATTATTGGAACGGCTGGAGGTAACCTAATGGACCTTATCTTGATCCCCGTAACCAACGGAATATTCCCCAGGCCAGATGGGGGCAACATGAAGGGGGCCTTCCTGGACCCAGAGATGGCAGCGGTACTCCAGGGATTGCCCAAGGGGCATCCCCTGTTCCTGTGCCCCTACTCCCCAGACCGCGGGGGGTTCTACCCCATTGGTGTTGTGGCGGAGGTGGTCCGGGTGTGGTCACAGGAGGTGCCCGTATCGGTATGTGGGACTGCCAGGGCTGTAACCTTTTGCGAGGTCACGGGCAAGTCAAGGGCTAGGGCAGCAATCCTCTCGGTTTACGAGGGGAGACTCGTTGGCGGGAGGATCAAACCGCTTGATTTCAAGGAACTCCGGGGGCGTGGCTACCCTGTGATTGAGGGAGCGGGCTGGCAGGCACTGGGGGGGCAGACGGAGACCCGGGACTCCAAGGATATCCGGATCACAATCTATGGCACGAACCTGGAGACAGGTGAGCGTCTAGGCCTTCAGGGCAACGTGGGAGGCCTGATTGAGCCCGAGCAAGCCCACAGCGTCGAGCACGCCATCATTCGTTCCCTTAGCCAGTACGGGTTGTGTAGCCCAAGGACCATTGTGGAGTGCCTCCAAGCGGAGACTGGCGAGCTAAAGCAATCAGTGGAAGCGGGTTTCCGTTTGGGATACCCGGAGGTGTTCGGGATGACCTCTTCAGGCGCTTGCGGGAACCCGCTGACCAATCTCGCCCACTTCTATTTGGAGAAGGAAGTAATCCGGGGACTGAAGGAGGGTGAGGGTTTCTTCCGTTCCCTGGATGAAGCCAGGAAGAAGACACTGTCACAAATCTCGGATGCCCTGGATATCTCCACGTCCTGGGGCCTTAGGGTGCTGCAGGGCCTCAAGCGTGGTATGCTTCATGACGATACAGGACATTATCCCAACAAAATGGCAGAAGTGCTGAGACGTTTTCCCGCCAGCCCCCTGGAGTAATGGCACTTCCATGGATGGCATAACCTTTACCGGGAGGTGAATACCCGGTGAAGGTGACTTGGAAGGTGTTTACCGTAAGGGCGACGCCCGCGCTGGCCTGCGTCTTCCTCATGGCTTTTTTCCTTGGCGTATCCACTCCTGTGGCTGTCCCCGCGTCTTCGGGTGCGGGGCCGGTCCTAATGGGTAACCCAGCGCTGCCCAGGGTTGCCCTCATGTTCAATGTGGACTGGGGTGAAGAGTACATCCCGGACATCCTTCAGGTCTTAGAGGACGGGCGGGCCAGAGCCACCTTCTTTGTGACAGGAACCTGGGCCAAGAAGCATCCCGACCTGCTGCGGCGTATAGCCGAAGCCGGCCATGAAGTGGGAAACCACGGGTACTCTCACGCGCACCCAGCCGAGCTGGACCGCAAGGGCATTGAGAGGCTCATCATAGACAATGAGGCTCTTCTCAGGGATGTGCTTGCCTGTGAGCCCGCCAGGATCTACGCCCCGCCCTACGGGGAGTACACGGAGGAAAGCCTCCAGGCTACCGAGGACTTGGGCTACAGGACCATACTGTGGACGGTTGATACGGTGGACTGGAGAAGGCCACCACCTTCTGTAGTGCGCAAGCGGGCTTCCAAGGCCTCAAGTGGTTCCCTCTTACTCATGCACCCCACCGAACCCACCAAGCTGGCACTGCCGGGCATCCTAGCGGATATGAAAGAGCGCGGGCTGGATCCAGTCACCGTGACACAAATCCTCGACAAGGAACCTTAGAGTGTTGCGATCAGCTGCGTCAGGTGCTAGAATGATCCTGTGCACAATTTTGAGCACACGGGGGACTGGGGCAATGGGTCGCTTTTTTCGCATAGGGGACAAGCTCATAGACCCGTCTCGGATCAGGGACCGTGTCAAGGAAATACTGGCCCTTAGAGGTCAGGGTTTCTCGCAGCAAGAGGTGGCGGACAGGCTGGGTGTGGACCGCAGTTTCATCTCCAGGCTTGAGTCAATGGGGGAGGTCAGGCGGGGAGGTTCGCTGGCCCTGATAGCCATGCCGGTGGCCAACAAGGACGAGATAGTGGCGGTGGCGGCCAAGGAGGGTGTGGAACTCTCCGTGGTGATGGACAACCGGGAGCGATGGGCCTACGTGCAGGACAGGAGCGGCGCCCAGCTGGTAAACGACATAGTCAGGCTTATCGGGCAGGTAAGGGCATATGACACGACGGTGGTCATAGGCTCAGACGAGAGAGTGCGGTTCATCCAAGCCCTCATTGACAAGGACGTCATACCATGGGAAATTGGCAAGTCACCTCTATCCGAGGACGTGTACGTGGATCCGGAACGCCTAAGGGACCTTATCCGGGAGATCAAGGCCTAGGAATGCTATCGTCTCAACGAGAAGGCGAGGAGTGGTTCACCTGAAGAGGATAGTAAGCGTAAGCCTAGGTTCATCCAAGCGGGACCACCTGGTGCAAGTCGACGTCCTGGGTGAGAGGTTCCAGATCGAGAGGATCGGCACAGACGGGGACGTCAAGAAGGCAGTGCGCCTAATACAAGAACTGGATGGCCAGGTAGATGCCTTCGGCATGGGCGGTATCGACCTCTATATCAGGGCTGGAGATCGAGTCTACACCATTAGGGGAGCCCTTCCCTTGAAACGGGCGGCCAAAAAATCCCCGATTGTGGATGGCAGTGGTCTCAAGAACACCCTGGAACGCAGGGTAATCCATCATGTGGCCAGGAACGTCTTTCCCCTGAAGGGCACAAGGGTTCTCGTTACCAGCTCGGTGGACCGCTCAGGTATGGCCGAGGCCTTGGTTAAGGAGGGAGCCCGGACGGTGTTCGCCGACCTGATTTACGTTCTCAACCTGCCGCTTCCCATGACCACCCTGCGCCAGATGTACTGGGTGGCCCGTGTCTTGGCCCCAGTAGTGGTAAAACTCCCCTTTGAGTGGCTTTACCCCACCGGGGAGAAGCAGGAGAAGCGTTCCCCCAAGCACGTGCGTTACTTCCATGAAGCCGAGGTAATCTGTGGGGACTTCCACTTCATCAAGCGATACATGCCAGATGACCTCCCGGGCAAGAGCATGATAACCAATACTGTTACCCCTGCTGACCTCGAGCTCCTAAGAGACGCGGGCATCAAGATCCTTGTCACAACAACCCCTGAAATGGAAGGCAGGTCATTCGGGACAAACGTCATGGAGGCACTGCTGATATCGATTGCGGGAAAGGGACCTGAAGACATGACGGTCGAAGACTACAATACCTTGCTGGATCGCTTGAATTTCGAACCCAGGGTAGTCCACCTTTGAAAGTCCGGTGGCCGTGGGAAGGGATAAGTTCGGAGGTGTAGTCCGTGGGTAGGTTCGCTTTCATAATCCACCCCCTGAACACAAAAGACATGGTAAGGAAGTATCCGGTCGCCAGGTACCTCCCGGGCTGGGTGATCGAGGCCGTTGGCCTCAGGATGAAGCCACTGCTGGTCTCGCATATTACCGGGATCCGTTCACCCCATGCCGAAACGGAGGGCTGGTTCCTGGGCCTGACTCTCACCTCCCGACAGATGGTGAGCCTTCCAGCGGACCTGGTGATTAACAAGATCATCAATGTGGCGCGAGTGGGAGAAAGACTGGGCGTGGACGTGCTAGGCCTGGGGGCCTTCACCTCCGTGGTAGGCGACGCTGGTGTTACGATATCCAAGAACCTGGGGGTTTCCGTGACAACAGGCAACAGCTATACTGTGGCCACTGCCCTGGAGGGAGCCAGGAAGGCTGCGGAATTCATGGGGATTGACTGGGATCATGCGGAGATTGCCGTGGTGGGAGCCACCGGCTCAATTGGCAAGGCTTGCTCTCACATACTGGCCCGGCAGGCCCGCAAGATGACCCTCATAGGCAAGGACCTCGGCAGGCTGGATCACCTGGCCCGCCAGCTAGTATCCAGCACCGGACTGACCCCCCGTCTATCAACGGACATCAACAGGGAATTGCCCAAGGCCGACATAATCCTGGCTGTCTCCAGTGCCGTCGACAGCATCATCCACCCGGAGCATCTCAAACCGGGGGCCGTCGTGTGCGACGTGGCAAGGCCCCGGGATGTGTCCGTACGGGTGGCAACCGCCAGGGACGATGTCCTTGTGATTGAGGGCGGCGTTGTGGAGGTCCCAGGCCAAGTGGACTTCGGGTTCAATTTCGGTTTCCCCCCGGGGCATGCGATGGCCTGCATGGCCGAGACCATGCTACTTGCCCTGGAGGGAAGGCACGAGAACTTCACCCTGGGGAAGGACCTTACGGTAAGGCAGATTGAGGAGATTAGTGCTCTCGCTAGGAAACACGGGTTCCGTCTGGCTGGGTTGAGGAGCTTCGACCGCGCCCTGGACGAAACGGAACTCCGGAGAATAAGGGATAGAGCGGCAAGGCGCAAGATGATTAGAGGCCATGCGAGTGCCTGAGAACCGTTGAGTGCCCGTTTTACCCATTGGCGAGCCCCTAGTAGCCCCCAAAGCTCTTTTGCTTTGCCTGGCAACTTGTGTTATAATCTTCTTGGCCTCCCCATGTCGGAGGCCTTTTCGGCCCTCCTGGGAGCCAGGGAAGCCCGTTTGAGGAAGGAGGAGGTCCATGGCAAGGATCCTTCTCGTCGATTTCGGCAGCACTTATACCAAATTGGTAGCGGTGGATCTTGACGACGAAATCGTCCTGGGGCAAAGCAAGTCCGTCACGACGGTGGAAGAAGACATAATGCTGGGACTCAGGCGCGCCATGGAGCGCCTGACCCGGGAAACGGGACTGCGAGAAAGCGACTTTGATACTAGGCTGGCGTGTTCCAGTGCCGCCGGGGGGTTGCGGGTTATCGCAGTGGGGCTTGTGAGGGAACTCACGGCTGAGGCGGCCAGCCAGGCAGCGCTAGGTGCTGGAGCACGGGTGTGCAAGGTGTTTGCCTACAAGCTCTCCTCTGCTGAAGCCAAGGAGATTGATGAGAGTGCCCACGATCTCATCCTGCTGGCTGGAGGCACTGATGGAGGAGATGAAGAGGTAATACTCCACAACGCCAGGGCGCTATCAGAGTGTGAGTCCAAGACGCCGGTGGTGGTGGCAGGTAACAAGGTTGTGGCCCAGCAGGTGGCTGACGTGCTTAAGCGCTCGGGAAGGGAAGTGAGGGTTGCCTCCAATGTCATGCCTGCCCTGGGCAAGATAGACACGATTCCAGCCCGGCAGGCAATCAGGCGGCTCTACATGGAGCGGATTGTCGAAGCGAAGGGCCTGGACAAAGCCAAGATGTGGGCTGACGGTACCATCATGCCGACCCCTGCAGCAGTGCTACACGGCGCGAAAAGACTGGCGGACGGTACCTACGACGAACCCGGGGCGGGAGAGGTAATGGTGGTGGATGTAGGAGGTGCCACGACCGATGTGCATTCCATAGCTGACGGGCGCCCTTCCCGGGAGCGCGCCATCTTCCGGGGCTTGCCTGAACCCTACGCCAAGCGCACCGTTGAAGGAGATCTGGGTCTCAGGGTTAGTGCGGAGTCTTTGCTCCATACGGTTGGTCCGAAGGCCCTCACTGAGATGGTGGGCGGTAAGTGCGACATAGGGGCCTGGGTCAGAAGGCTCCACGATAACGTTGGTTTTGTCCCCACAACTGGTGAAGAGCGGGCGGTAGATACTGGATTAGGCAAGGCTGCGGTCAAACAAGCGGTGTTCAGGCATGTGGGAAGGCTCAAGGAAATATCCACGCCCGCAGGGGTGTTCTACCTGCAGAAGGGCAAGGACCTGACCCATGTCAACAAGGTTCTTGGAACGGGGGGCATCTTCGCCCACTCGGAGGAGCCCAGGGTCATACTGGAAGAAGCCCTCTACCATGACAGTGATCCCCTGGCCCTGCGCCCGAAGACCCCACGCCTCTTCGTTGACCGCTCATACGTGTTGTGGGCTGTAGGATTGCTGGACGAGGTGGATAGCGACAGGGCCTTAAGGATTCTCCGGAGATATCTGGTGGAGGTATGATGGCTTACCAGCATTGATCCTACTGATGCTCTGAGGGAGGGAGAGGAATGGCACAACTCCCTGTTACGGTGGTGGGCGCTGGAAACGGAGGAGCTGCCTTCGCTGCTCATCTTGGCATCATGGGGTATGAGGTGAAGATGCTGAACCGGTCTCTCCCAAGGTTGGAGGCGGTACGAAGGCACGGCGGGATCCAGGTCACTGATGCAATCGAAGGCTTCGGGCCGGTGTCCCTGGCTACTCTCGATCCCGCCGAGGCTATAGAGGGTGCTGTGCTAATCATGGTAGTGGTTCCTGCCACAGCCCATGCCTTTCTAGCTACTCGTCTCGCCCCTCACCTGGTGGACGGGCAGGTGATAGTGCTGCATCCGGGGCGCACAGGTGGAGCCCTAGAGTTTGCCGCTGTCCTACGTAGGGAGCAATGCAGGGCGCGGGTGCTGGTAGCGGAGGCCCAGTCCCTGCTATATGCGTGCAGGGTGACTTCCCCGGGCACCGTATCCATTAAGGGTGTAAAGAAGATAGTGCCGGTGGCAGCTCTGCCCGCAAGGCATACCCCGGAGGTCCTGGAGATACTGAACCAGGCCTTCCCCCAGTTCATTCCGGCTAAGAACGTTCTGGAGACCAGCCTGATGAACATAGGGGCGGTCTTCCACCCAGCCATCACCTGCCTCAATGCAGCAAGGTTGGATGCCAAGGAGGCCTTCAAGTTCTATTCTGACGGGGTGACTCCAGCCGTGGGACGCCTTATCGAGGCTATCGATACTGAACGACTGGCTGTCGCCAAGCGCCTTGGGGTCCAGGTGGAATCAGCCAGCGAATGGCTGATTGACGCCTACGGTGTCCAGAAGGACAGCCTCTACCGAATGATGAACGCTAACGAGGTATATAAGCGGATTGACGCTCCTGACAGCCTCGATATTCGGTACCTGTGGGAGGATGTTCCCACGGGACTGGTGCCCATGGTGAGCCTGGGCGAGCTAGCGGGGGTACCCACACCCGCCTCGAGGTGTGTGGCAGACCTTGCCGGATTCCTACTCGGCCAGGACATGTGGGAGTCTGGCAGGACCGCCAACAACCTGGGATTGGCTGATATGGGAGTGGACCATGTGGTAGAATTCGTGGAGGAGGGGCAAAGCGCCCCGTAACTGGGGGGAATTACATGACCAGGATCCTCGCAGGCGCGCTGGGGGAGTGCGTGCATGTGGCTGGAGTGCTAAACTTCCTCCGGCTGGCTGAAGAGGCAGGGCACCATACAGAATTCCTAGGGCCTGCCACTCCGGTAAGGGATTTCATCGGAGCCATCCGAGAGACCAACCCGGATGTAGTAGCGGTAAGCTACCGGCTTACTCCGGAGGTGGCTGAGAAGCTCTTGACGGGGTTCCGGCATGCGCTGGAAGAGGCAGGTTTGTCCCGTGGCAGGAAGTTCTGTTTCGGCGGCACCAAGCCTGTGGCGGAAAAGGCCAAAGCGCTGGGGTTCTTTGACGCTGTCTTCACTGGCGAGGAGCCTGTTGAGGACATAATGGGTTTCTTGAAGGGCAGGCCCATGGTGGCTAAGGATGAAGCCAGCTACGCCCACACAATGGTGGAGCGCTTGAGGCAAAAGGCTCCCTTTCCTTTGATAAGGCACCACTTCGGTGTTCCGGCCCAAGATATAGAACCTACAGTGGAGGGCATACAAAAGATTGCCCGGGCTAAGGTGCTGGATGTGATCTCCCTGGGACCGGACCAGGATGCCCAGGAAAACTTCTTTCATCCCGAGCGCTGTGACCCAACGCGGAAGGGTGCGGGTGGGGTTCCTGTGCGTACCGAGAAGGACCTAGTAAGGCTATACGAGGCCTCCAGGGCAGGCAACTACCCGTTAATGAGGTCCTACTCGGGCACAGATGAATTGATCCGTTATGCCGAAATGCTTGAAAGAACCATCAGCAACACATGGTGTGCCACATCGGTATTCTGGTTTAATGCCCTGGACGAACGGGGTCCCATGTCGGTGGAGGAATCCATACGGGAACACATGCAGCTGATGAGGTGGCACGGGCATCGTAATATCCCGGTGGAGGCCAACGAATCACACCACTGGGAGCTCCGGGGGTGCCATGACACCGTAGCGGTGGCCACTGCATACATTGCAGCGTATATAGCGAAGAAGATGGGAGTTAAGGATTTCATCGGCGCCTACATGCTCCATACACCGCCCCAGATGAGCGATCGGATGGACCTGGCGAAGATGCTTGCTAAGATGGATCTAGTTGGATCACTTGCTGACAAAGACTTCCGCGTCTACAAGCAAACCCGCTCTGGGCTCCTCAGCTTCCCGGTGGATATCGCACAGGCCCGGGGGCAACTGGGTTCCTCCATCTACCTCCAGATGTTCCTGAAGCCTGACATCGTGCACGTGGTGGCCTACTGCGAGGCAGACCACGCTGCCACGGCTGACGAGGTAATTGAGAGCTGTACTCTGGCGCGGCAGGTCATTGTCAGGAGTCTCGGAGGCCTACCCAACATCACCCTGGACCCTGTGATAGACCGCAGGAAGAAGGAACTGGTAGCAGAGGTCAGCGTTCTCATGGATGCCGTCAGGACGCTGGGAGGGCACGGGGTAGAGGATGCCTTGTGTGATCCACTGATCCTGGCCCGGGCCGTGAAGGTCGGCCTTCTGGATGCCCCCAACCTTAAGGGTAACCCCCATGCCGCGGGAGCCATAGTCACCAGGGCTGTGAACGGTGCTATCCAGGCGGTTGACCCCCACAGTGGCCGGGTGCTCCTGGAAAGAGAGAGGATAGACCGGATATTTGAGACCATTGATGTGGATGTCTAAAGACCTCACGGGCTTTGCCGGGGAAGTGGCAGATCGGCCTCAGGTGAGCCTGCGGAGACCACACAAAAATCGGAAAATCGGACGATTCCTTGACAGAGCTTGTGCCTGCCAGTATAATATGTGTTGCGAAAATCTGGGAACTGGTACTAATAGGTATCCGGTCCAATGAAGTGACAGCTCAAGCACTGCCAGGCATTTCGCCGGATAGTGCTATACTTGTTAATACTATAGGACTTAGGGACGTAGATCTTTTCCAGGGCTGATGAAGTGTCAAGGTGCACAAGCCTGGCACTTTTTGGTTTGCCGTATGCACTGGCGCTTTGAATAGGCGAATCCTGCCTCACATATATTGGCTTTAGGTCATTTATTGGCTTTGGACATTCACCAAAACACTGGTAAGGGAGCGGAGCAGTGAATGGTAGAGAAAGAAGTCATCCTCACCCATGCGGGGCTTCAGAAGCTGGAGGAGGAACTGGGATACCTAAAAACCGTGAGGCGCAGGGAGATTGCCGAGAGGATTAAGTTTGCCAGGCAGTTCGGAGACATCAACGAGAACTCCGAATATGAGGACGCAAAGAACGAGCAGGCCTTCGTGGAAGGCAGGATCCTTACTCTTGAGAAGATCCTCCGGAACGCACGGCTGGTTGAAGAATGCGACTATGACGTGACCCAGGTCTGCATCGGTTCACGGGTGCGCCTCAGGAACCCAGAGTCGGGCGAAGAGGTAGAGTACGTCCTGGTTGGGTCTACCGAGGCCGATCCAGGCAAGAACAGGATCTCCAACGAGTCCCCTGTGGGCAAGGCACTCCTCAACAGCCGAGTTGGTGACATAGTTGAGGTCAAGGTGCCAGTGGGCATTCTGAAGTATGAGATAGTCTCTATCAACCCGAGAGAGGGCTGAGGCTGGAGGTGCACTTGTGGACCACGAGCACGATGTAGAATTCAGCAAGGCTGTCACGGCTCGCAGAGAGAAACTGCAGTTGCTTCGCTCCCGGAATGTCGATCCCTACGGCCCCAAGTTCGCGTTCACACACAGAGCCACGGACGTGCTTGGGGATTTTGAATCTCTCCAGGGCAAAACGGTAAGCATTTCCGGTCGTCTCATGACCGTCCGAGTCCACGGCAAGGCAACATTTGCTCACATCCAGGACATGAGCGGGCAGATCCAGGTCTACGCGCGCCTGGACGTCCTGGGGGATGACTATGAACTCTTCAGCCTGCTTGATGTTGGCGACATCATAGGGGTCACGGGGACCGTCTTTCGCACCAGGCGGGGCGAGATCACCGTTGAAGTCCATGACTTCCGCCTCTTGACCAAAGCCCTAAGGCCCTTGCCGGACAAGTGGCACGGGTTGAAGGACGTGGACATTCGCTACAGGCAGCGGTACGTGGACCTCATCGTCACTCCTAAGGTGCCCGAGACCTTCGTGATCCGCAGCAAGGTAATAAGGGCCATCAGGCGGTGGCTTGATGAGCGGGGCTTCTATGAGGTGGAGACACCCATTCTGCAGGGAGTGGCTGGGGGTGCGGCGGCCCGCCCGTTTCTAACCCACCACAACACCCTTAATCTGGACCTCCAGCTGCGCATAGCCACAGAACTCCACCTGAAACGCTGCATCGTGGGGGGCTTTGAAAAGGTATATGAGATCGGTCGCATATTCCGGAATGAGGGTATGTCGACAAAGCACAACCCCGAGTTCACAAGCCTGGAGCTATACCAGGCAAATGCCGACTACGAAGACATGATGGTAATAACAGAGGAGATTGTATCTCAGGCTGCCCGGGAGGCGCTGGGTATCACTAAGATCCAATACCAGGGGCAAGAGATCGAGCTTGCGCCACCGTGGCCTCGCATTCCCTTGTTGGAGGCGATCAGGAATCACTCCGGGGTGGACCTGGGGGATGTCAACACAGACTCCGAGGCCAAAGCGGTTGCGGACAGGTTGGGCCTAAAGATGGAGAAGCCGCCCACCCGTGGCACAGTTATGGACAAACTCTTGGAGACCTACGTCGAGCCAAGACTCATCCAACCGGCGTTCCTCATAGACTACCCTGTGGAGGTTTCGCCACTGGCCAAGAGGAAGACCGAGGATCCCAGCCTTACTTACAGGTTTGAGGGTTTCGTGGCCGGGAGGGAGATTGCCAACGCCTTCACCGAGCTGAATGATCCGGACGATCAGAGACAACGGTTCATCGATCAGGTTGCGGAGAGGGCTAAGGGGGATGACGAAGCTCATCCCATGGATGAGGACTACGTGATGGCCTTGGAGTATGGTATGGCGCCCACAGGCGGTCTGGGCATGGGCATTGACCGTATAGTGATGCTTTTCACGGACAGTCCCTCAATAAGAGACGTAATCCTGTTTCCCTTAATGAGGCCAAAGTACTGTAATTCCAGTAGGACCGTGAGTTCCTAATCGGCGGAAACCCCTGTTACGCCAGAGTTTAGGGCGTTCTCTATATTAAAGGGGCCGCCGTCGTGTTCCACAAGATCTACTTCTAGAGCGCCGGGGCGTGTTTCGTCCCAATCATAGCGCCCCAGTGGTAGTTGGGACATTGGAGACGACTTGGATCTCTTGTGAAGGGTATGATGGAATTTCGGGCAATCCCACCTCGATGTACGCCTTGCCAGAGTGGAACAACTAATCTGGGCAAGTTGCCGGCAAACACTTGTTGTAAGGTGGATCTGACCATGAGATGCCAGTATCTCAGCGGTTTCCGAAAGAAACCGGATGGAGTCTTTCGGCACATGGATAGTCCAAAGCTTCCCAGACTAACTGGATGCCAGGGAGAGACTCAAGATACTTAACCTGCCTGTGGACTTAACGGGAGGCTTCTTGCCAGGAGCATCCCGTTAAGTGCTCGAATAGCGCATTTTCTGTGATGGTCAAACACACTCACTACTTCGTCGATGATGGCAGTTTTGGCTGATTGACTCTGGGTCTTGCGGTACCGTTCATGTATCTTTTCTAAGTAGTTCGACCTGAAAGACTCAGGAGATTGCCGCTGGTAGAGAGTGAGGCGGGGAGTAGAAGAGTAGAGTCACTGGAGTAATTTCCAGTTAGTGTAACCATGAGTTATAGGTATCGATACCAAATCCCTATATAGAGGGTGTCAAAGGCGACTTACATTTGACCCAAACTGGAGATGCGGACAAAAACCTGGACTCAAAATGAGACAGGAGGATGTCCGTGTACACACTGGAAGACCGGATGAGGGCGGTCAGTCTCTACCTCAAGTATGGCGGCCACTCGGCCGCGGTTCGCCGGGAATTGGGTTATCCTACGAAGAACACGCTGAAACATTGGGTCAGGGAGTACAATGCCACCGGCGCGCTTCATGACGGATATCGCGGTCGCCCACCGAAGTACTCGAACGAGCAGAAACAGGCAGCGGTAGATTACTACCTGGAACACGGCCGGAGTTTACGCCGGAGCATCCAGGCCTTGGGCTACCCGAACCGGGAAACGCTCAGGCAATGGCTAGATGAGGCGGTGCCGGACAGGCGCGGACTGCGCTCCAAAAGGTCACTTCAGCCCAAGGTAGAATTCTCGCGTGAGCAGAAACAAGCAGCCGTTCTGGACTTGTGTTCCAAAGACGGCCCAGCCCGAGAAGTTGCTGGGCAGTATGGCGTCAGTCGCACGGCCCTGTATCAATGGAAGTACGATCTGCTCGGGAAGGAGCGCCCAGTGAGCAGGCCAAAACGGGGAAAACACAAAACCAGGGACGACAGGGACGCATTGTTGGCCAAGGTGGAGTCGCTCAAGGGACAGTTAGAGGCATTGGAAGAGCAGGTCTACCGACTCCAACTCGAACGAGACGTCTTGGAAGTGACGGCAGAAATCCTAAAAAAAGACCAGGGCGCCGATCCGAAGAAACTGACGAATCGGGAGAAGGCGGCAGCGATCGGCGCCCTGAGGGAGAGATACCCTCTGAATGACCTGCTGGGGTGTCTCTCTATGCCCAAGAGCAGCTACTTCTACCATTACGCTGCCCTATCCATACCGGATAAGTATTCCGAGCTCCGCGAGCGCACCGCATTCGCTCTGGCGGACGGACGATATGGTTACCGGCGGATTCACGCCGTTCTCATCGGAGATGGTAAGACCGTGTCCGAAAAGGTAGTGCGCCGCCTCATGCGTGACGAAAACCTCGTCGTGGTCGGTCGTAGGAAGCGCAGGTATAGCGCTTACAAGGGCGAGAGCAGTCCCGCAGTGCCCAACATCATTGAGCGGGACTTTCACGCTCAGGCCCCCAATTCGAAGTGGCTCACCGATCTCACGGAGTTTCCTCTGCCTGCCGGCAAGGTTTACCTGTCCCCTATAATTGACTGCTTTGACGGCATGGCGGTTAGCTGGAGTATCGGGACTAGTCCTGACGCGGGGATGGTGAACTCCATGCTGGATAACGCGATATCGACGCTGGCGGAGAATGACCGTCCTCTGATCCATAGCGACCGCGGCAGCCACTATCGCTGGCCAGGCTGGATTGACAGGATGAAAGCGGCTGGGCTCACCCGCTCAATGTCTAAGAAAGGTTGTTCCCCCGATAACGCCGCGTGCGAAGGCTTCTTCGGACGGCTGAAGAATGAACTCTTCTACGGGAGATCGTGGGCTGGAGTGAGCATCGAGGAGTTCATTGACAGACTCGATAGCTACCTGCACTGGTACAATGAGAAGCGCATCAAGATATCGCTGGGCGGAAGGAGCCCAATGGAATACAGGCAGAGCTTAGGCTACGCCTGAAAAGTCCAAGAAAATGTCCGCACCCCCACTTCTCTTTTCTCTTCTTGGCACCGATTGGGAATTGACCCACCCCCCTGAGGTAGAGTCAATCACGTTGGATTTGGGTAGCCACCTCCCGGTCTGGAAGAGGAGGAGAAGAAGCCTGCACGTTTCTTCTCACGGAGACGGTAGCTCTCCACGTATGTTGATGACGTGACTATGGTGACGTAGCCTATCCAGTATGGCGGCGGCGATCACCGGATCACCTAAGACATCCCCCGAATTTCGCGAAGCCCTTGTTGGAAGTGAGGATGATGCTACCGCGTTCGTAACGGGCGGATACCAAAGAGAACAAGGCAGGCGGCTTGCCGGTCACAAGGCCAAAGGCCGAACACTTTGGGGGTAAGATAGACCCGCATACGGCGCTCGAGGTGATGGTAGGCTTAAGCCTGGTGCAGGTCTTCAAGGAGGTCGTTGGCACGGGTGAAGTAGACACCGCAACCGTTTTCAATGGCCTTGATCCGAGGCCCACGGCCAGATGAGTCTTCCGCTAGCTTGGCCCGGTGGGTTCATTCGAGCAACCTCAAATGCCGCCGTACGCCAACGCTAAATGCAGCCCAGGATCGTCTGGCAAGTATGTCTTGGTGACGCATACTCTCGGTCACAATCAGCCTTCCCTGATTGCTATATTCCCACTAACCCAACCGCGCTTTGACACGACCCTGGTCATAACTGGGGCTTGTGCCAGCCCCCCTGCCCTAGTATAATGATGCCAACGGGAGTAGCAGTACTCCCCGTCAAAAACCGAATACTGGCCGCATAGGAGCCTCATTATGAGGTGAAAAGGGAATCGGGTGAGAATCCCGAGCGGTCCCGCCACTGTAACGGTGAGAGAACCCGCACGCAATCCACTGTCCTCTGGAGAGGATGGGAAGGAGCGGGTAGCTCGATGAGCCGCAAGCCAGGAGACCTGCCTGTGTGGGAGTGTACGTCACCCCTTCGATGGAAAGAGCGGTGTACACAGGCTGATACATGAGGCCTTCCACAACTGATAGGGGTGGAAGGCCTAACTGTCATTTGGCCTTGCGCGTATTGACTCTGGATCAGCGATGAAGGGGAGACTGGTCGACCCCACCTCCCCACCTTGTATGCGTGCAGCAAGACGTTAAAGGAGGGTATGAACGTGCACATCATGGAAGGGTTCCTACCTGCCCGGGATGCCATAGCCTGGAGCGCGGTGGCAGCGCCGTTTGTAATGGCGGGGGTTCGCTCTGTTGAGAGAAGTCTGGCGCAGAAGCCGAGACTCAAGGCTCTCCTCGGGGTGGCGATAGCCTTCACCTTCGCCCTCTCTGCCCTGAAACTACCCTCAGTGACGGGCAGCTGCTCCCACCCTACCGGAGTCGGGCTTGGCACGATCCTTTTCGGACCATTAGTAATGGCCCTAACCAGTTCAGTCGTACTGCTCTTCCAGGCGCTTCTGCTGGCACACGGCGGCATCACCACGCTAGGAGCGAACACTTTTTCCATGGGCGTCGTGGGCCCTCTCATCACCTATATGGTTTTTCGCCTTGCACGCAAGGGAGGTCTCGGGATCGGGCCGAGTGTGTTTGCGGCGGCGGTGTCAGGGAACATCGCCACCTACCTCACTACCTCCCTTCAGCTGGCTCTGGCCTACCCTGACCCCACGGGCGGGATCATCTTGTCCCTGGTGAAGTTCGCCGGCATCTTCGCGGTCACCCAAGTGCCCCTGGCTGTGACCGAGGGACTTCTTACCGTCATGATGGTGAACCTTCTGTTAGCTTACAGTACCTCGGAGATGAGAACCCTGGGTCTCATTGTGGGAGGAGGGAAACAGGTATGAGTCTTCTTGTGAGAAACGGGTTGCTCCTGTTGGGAGTCGTGGCGCTGACCGTCCTTTCCCTAGGCTTGCCCTCCTGGATTAGCGGGGGCGAGGCCGCCTTCGAAGGCGCAGACCGCCGGGCGGCAGGGTTGGCTCAGGAACTTCATCCAGACTACAAGCCCCTGGCGAAACCCATCTGGGAACCACCCAGCGGGGAGGTAGAGAGTCTCATCTTCTCACTCCAAGCCAGCGCCGGAGTGGGCTTCATAGCATACTTCATCGGCCACCGGAAGGCACTGGCCAATCTGAGAAAACAGGAGTCCTGACATGTTCGATACCTGGCCCTATCTCAGTCCCATGAGAAGGACGCACCCTGGCTTGAAGGCCTGCGTTGCCTTGGCCGGCCTCGTCTGCTCGCTGGTGTCGGGCTCCTTCCTCACCCTTCTTTGCATTCTCACACTCTTCCTGGGGATAACCGTCTGGTGGGGTGGTGTCCGGCCACTGATCCTTCTTGGGTACATGGCAATACCCATACTCTCCATAGCGCCAGGGGTATTGGTGTTGAGTCTCACCCTGGGTGCGCCGGAAGGGCTCTCTTCCCTCGGCAAGACCCTGGCCTTCAGGCCGGATGCCCTGGAGGTCTCCATGGTGGTAGCCTCCAGGGCACTGGCAGCCGTGTCGGCCCTTTACTTCCTGGCCCTGACCACTCCCATTACAGACCTGGCTTGGCTCCTCCGTCGGTTACGGGTCCCCGGGACCGCAGTAGAACTTTTCGCCCTAGGTCACCGGTATATTCACCTTTTCCTCAAGGCCTCACAATCCATCAGAAAAGCTCAGGTCTCCCGCCTGGGCTACCAGGGTGCCGTTTCCAGCCTTCACTCCCTGGCCTACCTCACTTCAAGTCTCTTCGCTAGGTGCCTTTTCCTATCAGGACAACTCAGCGACAGCATGGAGTCCCGGAACTACACTGGAACCATCAGTGTGCTGGAAGAGGAATACTCCCTCAGTACCCCAGAGGTGTGCCGGGGAGCCGGTTTCATCACAGTTCTGGTCCTGCTTACACTCATGGGAGGTAAGTGACATGGAGAGCCTGCTGGACGCCGAGGCGCTGGAGTATACGTACCCGGACGGAACGAAAGCCCTGAAGAAGGCTTACCTGGAAGTCAGATCTGGCGAAATCACTACGGTACTTGGGCCTAACGGGGCTGGCAAGTCCACCCTGTTCCAGTGTCTCAACGGCCTCTTGCGGCCTCAAGCGGGGCTCTTCCGTTACCTGGGGCGTGAGGTGACGTACTCCCGGGAATCCCTCAGGGGGCTAAGAAGCGCTGTTGGCCTGGTGTTCCAGAACCCGGAGGCCCAGCTCTTCTGCGGCACAGTGGCCCAGGACGTCTCCTTCGGTCCCTTGAACCTCAGGTTGTCCCCGGGGCAGGCCAGGGAAAGGGTGGAGGAGGCCCTTCAGGCGACCGGGATCGAGAACCTCAGGGAAAGGCCCGCCCATCTTCTTAGTTTCGGGCAGAAACGCCTGGCAGCCATAGCCGGGGTCATAGCCATGAGACCCAGAGTGATCGTGATGGACGAGCCCACCAGCTTCCTTGACCCTCCCTCCCAGGAGAAGGTAATGGCGCTGCTGGCAGAGTTCCGGGAGCGGGGCCTGGGGATCGTTCTAGCCACCCATGACGTAGATCTGGCCTACACCATGTCGGACAGGTTATTCGTTCTCGAAGACGGCGCCACCATGACATCAGGAAGACCCAGGGAGGTCTTTGAGGATTTGGCAGGGGCGTTGAGGCAACCGCTCCTCCTGGCCATAGCCCGGGAACTGGCAGCCAAGGGCCTCCTGCTCCCGGGAGCGCTTCCCCGGAGCCTCGGGGAACTGAAGGAGGGGTTATTGGGAAGACAGGGCATGCGTCTGGGATGCACTACAGGAGTATGTGCCGCGGCTGCTGCCAAGGCTGCTGTGCTTGGCTTGACTGGGATCTCAACCGAACAGGTCCAGATCAAGACCCCCTTCGGGCGACTCCTGACCCTGAACATTCTGGCCAGCTCCAGAAATGGCCAGGAGGCCAGTTGCTCCGTAAGGAAGGACGGGGGAGATGATCCTGATGTCACATCAGGCCTGCCCATCGTGGCAACCGCCCGCTGGGCACCGGCGGGATACCCTCGGGTTCGCCTGCAGGCGGGAAATGGAGTAGGGGTGGCTACCCGGCCGGGGCTCAAGGTGCCCGTGGGGGAGCCAGCCATTAATCCCGTTCCCAGGGATCTCATCATCCAGGAGGTCCTCCAGGTGCTCCCGCAGGACAGGGCGGTGGAGATTATCCTGGAGGTGCCTGGAGGCGAGAGGGCCGCCAGGTCCACCCTAAATGCCAAACTTGGCATAGTGGGGGGCATCTCCATACTTGGCACCACCGGGTTGGTGCGCCCCATGTCAAGGGAGGCGATGAGGGATTCCGTTGCCCTTCAGGTGGATGCGCTGGCAGCGTCAGGTCACTGCACTGTGGTGCTCACCCCTGGGAATCTCGGCCTGAAGCATGCGGGAAGATACGGAATTGAGAGGGAGCGGGTATGCGAGTGCGGCAACTTCTTGGGGGACGCCCTGATAAGATGCAGGGAGACCGGGATCAAGAGAGCCCTCCTCTTTGGCCACATTGGCAAGATAGGGAAGATGGCTGCCGGGATCTTCGACACCCACAGCCGGGTTGCTGATGCCCGCAGGGAAACCCTGGTGGCCCATGCGGCCCTTGCCGGGGCGCGCCATTCCGTCTTGGAGACCCTCATGGGTTGCGCTACCACGGAGGAGGCCATCGGGATCATAGATGAGGCTGGGCTCGGGGAGGTCTTCCTCAGGATTGCCAGGGAGGCCTCAAGGCGGGCTTCTGATTACACCGGGGGAGAGGTGGAAACGGGCACAGTGCTGACGGATGGAAATGGCTCTATACTGGGGCTCGATCAAGGGGCTCGCGATATGGGGAGAGAGCACGATTGGAACCTAGACACCGCATAGCTGTAGTAGGCATAGGACCGGGGCCAAGGGAATGGCTAGCACCTGCCGCCGAGGAGGCCATTCGCTCCGCAGATCTCTTGGTGGGAGGCAGGAGGCACCTTGAGGAGTATGCCGGAAACAAGCCCGCCGTTCTGCTGGACCGTGACCTGGACAGGGCCTTCCGGGATATGGAGAGGGCTCGCCGGGTGGCGGTTCTGGCCTCGGGCGACCCAGGGCTCTACGGGATCCTGGGACGCCTGAGGGAATACTTCGGGCCCGGGTCCCTGCAGGTGTTTCCTGGCATAAGTGCGTTCCAGATGGCCTTCGCCAGGGCTTGCCTTCCCTGGCACAGTGCCCTCCTGCTGAGCCTGCACGGCCGGGAGCACCGGCTAGGAGAGTATCTTGATGCCGTGGAAGATGCCCTGGAGGCACGCCATCCGGTGGCTGTTCTCACCGGGCAGGGCCTTGGACCCCAGGTCTTGGCGAGGGCGCTCCTAAAGAGAGGCTTTTCATCCCACCGCTTCCTGGTGGGGGAGAACCTGGGCTACCCAGAGGAGCGGGTGATGGAGGGGACCGTGAGGGAACTGAGTTCCGTTGCCCAGCCATGGGAGCCCGCTGTAGTGGTGGTGATCCCGTGAGACTGTGGCCCTTCACTGTACCGGGGATCCCCGATGAGCTCTTCGCCAAAGGCACTGTTCCCATGACCAAGGCCGAGGTGCGCTGCCTCGTGCTCTCCCAGGCGAGGCTGTCCCGGCACCACTGCATTTGGGACGTGGGTTCCGGGACCGGTTCCGTCAGTGTGGAGGCGGCCCTCCTGGCCCCGGAGGGGAGGGTGTTCGCCGTGGAGAGGGACCCTTCCGCCACGGATCTGACCCGCGAGAACCTTATTCGCTTTGGCGTTGAGAACGCCACCCTTATTCACGATGAGGCGCCAGGATGCCTGCGGGAGCTGCCCCCGGCCGACCGGGTAATCCTGAGCGGGACGGGAGGCCGGCAGCGAGAAATCCTGGCGGCACTGTGCTCCCTCATAAACACCCCATTCAGGGTGGTTGCCGTCACAGTCACGGCCGACGGGGTAGGCCGCTTTTTGGAGGTCTTTGAGGAAAGTGGCTACCGGAACATCCAGGCCACCATGGTGACGATTGCCCGGTCCGAGCCGGTGGGACCGGTTAAGCTGTGGCGGGGCTTGAACCCTGTCACTATCATCAGTGCGGAAAGGGGGGGTGAGACATGAGCGGTCTCGATAACCTCGGGACACTCACGGGGGTAGGTGTTGGCCCCGGAGACCCCAATCTCCTTACCCTGCGGGCCTTGAAGGCATTGGACACAGCAGACTTGGTGGTGGCCCCTGTGCCTTCACCAGGCAAGAGCAGCAGAGCGCTGGCCATTGCCGAGGCCGGGCTCAGGAAGCGTCTTCACGCCATGAGCCTTGTCCTTCCCATGACCCCGGATCAAGGCCTCCTCAGGCGGGCCCACCAGCAGGCAGCCCGGTGCTTGCTGGAGCACCTGGAGATGGGGGAGAACCTGGCCTACGTCACCCTGGGGGATCCCAGTCTCTATAGCACCTTCGGCTATCTCGTTGAGGAGGTCCGGTCCCTGGAGCCCTTGGTTCCGGTGGAGGTGGTGCCAGGTGTTCCTGCCTTCCTCGCCGCGGCCGCCATTGTCCCGTGGCCCCTGGCCAGGGGGAGGGAGAGGCTGTTGATATCCCCCTGTCCCCAGAAGGAGGAGGCTCTTGCCGTTCTTCTGGGCATCTGCGATTCCCTGGCCTTGCTGAAAGTTGGAGACCGGGGACCTCGGGTGAAGGATTTCCTCCGGGCTCACTACCCCGGAGCCCAGTTGTTCCAGGGGACTCATCTTGGCCTGGAAGGGCAAAACAATGCCCCTCAGGTCCATGACGCCTATCTATCCACCATTCTAATTAAGCACGAGAAAGGAGGGGCCTGTTCGTGAAGATGTCACCAGGCCCCCCCGTACACCCCGTCTACTTCGTTGGCGCCGGGCCGGGCGATCCCGAGCTCCTTACACTGAAGGCCGCAAGGCTCCTGAGGTCGGCCCAGGTGGTGGTGTATGCGGGTTCTCTTGTGAATCCCACCCTCTTGGATGGTGTGCCCCCGAGCGCCTCCCTCCGGGACTCCTCCGGTATGACCCTGGGAGAGATCCTCACGGTCCTGGAGGAGACCCACCGCCAGGGACACCTGGCGGTAAGGCTCCACACAGGGGAGTCCAGCCTTTACGGGGCCATAGCCGAGCAGATAGAGCGCCTGGAGGCCCGGGGGGTCCCATGCCAGGTGGTGCCGGGGGTCAGTTCCTTCCAGGCCGCCGCGGCGACACTGAAGCGGGAGTTCACGGTTCCCGGGGTTTCCCAGACCCTCATATTGACCCGGGTGGCAGGGAAGACACCGGTACCTGACCAGGAATCCCTGGGGGGACTGGCAGCCCACGGATCCAGCCTGTGCCTCTTCTTGAGCGCTGCCATGGCGGCGGAGGTTGAGAGGGATCTGGGCAGGGGTTATAGCCCGGACACTCCAGTTGCGGTGGTGGAGAAGGCATCCTGGCCGGAAGAAAGGGTCATCACGGGACGCCTCTCCGAACTCACGGCCATGATCACCGAAGCTGGGATAACCCGCACAGCCCTGATCCTCGTGGGTCGTTTTCTGGAGGCCGGTGGGCAGAGGTCCAGGCTCTATCACGGGCGTTTCTCCCACTCTCACAGACCGGGGGGCGCGATGCCGTGAAGAGGATGGCGCTTCTCCCGGTCACCCGGAGAGGGACAGACCTCGCCTTGACGCTGGGACTGCGGCTAGCCAGCGCATCCAGGGTGGTGACCCACTATGTTCCATGTCGTTTCGGTGTTAGGGGGACCAGCCCCAATGAGGCAATCCCCTTTGACGGGCAGATATCAGCGGTGGCCCCAAGGGTGTTCCGCGAGCACCACGAGATCATCTTCGTGGGGGCGGCAGGGATAGCCATGAGGGTCTTCGGGCCTCTGGTGCGGGACAAGACGAAGGACCCGGCGGTGGTCGTAGTGGATGAGAGGGGTACCTTCGTGGTGAGCCTGCTCTCAGGTCACCTGGGAGGGGCCAATTCCCTGGCCAGGGAGGTGGCTGGGATCACCGGTGGCCAGCCAGTCATCACCACCGCTTCGGACCTGGCGGGATTACCAGCCCTCGACGTGCTGGCTGCCCAGATCGGCATGACCTGGGAGCCTCCCAGGGGCTTCACAAAGGTCATGTCCCGGCTCATCAGTGGTGACCGTGTGACCTTTCGGGCCGACCCGCGGTTCCTGAGGTCCTCGGAGCCACTGGCTCAGGCTCTCCCGGCCCTAGGGGCGGAGCCGGAGGAATGCAAGCCCGCCACGGGCCTGCTGGTGGCGGTGTCGGGGGACCCGGAGACCCGGGCAGACGTGTACCTGAGGCCCAGGGATCTCGTGGTGGGCATCGGATGCAGAAGGGGCGTGAACCAGGGGGAGATCCTGGAGGCTGTGGCCACCGTCTTGGCTGGGGCCAGGCTGGCGATGGCCAGGGTGAAGGCCCTTGCTACCATCGACGCTAAGGCCGGAGAGGCTGGGCTCATTGAGGCCGCTTCCCGCCTGGGGGTACCCCTGTTACTGATTAATCAGGAACGGCTAAGGGCCTTCGACGGGTCCTACCGGCCGTCAACCTTCGTGGAGGCGAGAATGGGGGTGGGAGGCGTATGCCAACCAGCGGCAATGGCAGCGGCGCTGGAACCAGTGCTCTTGGTGGAAAAACAGAGGATAAACAGGGTAACCGTGGCTGTAGCCAGGGAAGGGTGCTGGTGGTCGGCACAGGGCCCGGAGACCCCGGCCACATGACAGCCAGGGCCCGGCAGGCCCTGGAGGAAGCCGACGTAGTCCTGGGCTATGGTACCTACCTCGGGTTAATCAAAGGGATGACAGGCCATGCGGAAGTGCTCCCCTACGCTATGGGAGAGGAGATGGCCAGGGCCCGGGACGCCCTGGTCCTAGCGGGGGCCGGGCGCAGCGTGGTCGTGGCAAGCGGAGGGGATCCCGGTGTGTACGGGATGGCCGGGCCGGTGCTGGAGGCCCTTCCTGGCTACGAGGGCATTCAGGTTGAAGTAGTGCCAGGGGTGACGGCGGCGGTGGCGGCCGCAGCGGCCCTGGGGGCGCCCCTTTCCGCCGACTTCGCTATTGTGAGTCTCAGCGACATCCTGGTCCCGTGGGATATCATCGAGAGACGGCTCAGGGCGGTGGCGACGGGCGACATGGTGGCTGTGCTCTACAATCCCAGGAGTCACGGCCGGAGGGACCACCTCAGGCGTGCGCTGGACATCCTCAAGAGCCACCGGTCTCCCACAACCCCGGTGGGGTTGGTGAAGAACGCCGGGAGACCGGGTCAGACGGTGACCCTGGCCGACCTTGGGGGCTTCGATCCGGAACTGGCTGACATGAGCTCCACGGTCATAGTGGGTAACTCCTACACCTTCATCCGGGGGGACTTTATGGTGACGCCAAGGGGGTACGCCCCTTGATCATGGTATTGGGAGGCACGACCGAGGCGCGGGAGGCTGTCCGGGAGCTGGCAAGGCACGGTTACCCGGTGATCGCCACGGCGGTGACGGCCCACGGCGCCAGCCTGCTAAGAACCTGGGGTGCCGCCGCCGTGCTGCAGGAGGCCATGGATGAGGCTAGGATGAGGGTGGTCATGGAGACCTTCGGGGTGCACGTATTGCTGGACGCTACCCACCCCTATGCGGCGATGGCCTCTGTAAATGCTCTCCGTGCGGCTACCGCGTCGGGGGTCCCCTATGTGCGGCTTGAGAGGCCGCCGTGGCCCGTGCCAAAGCACCCCAGGGTTCATTGCTGCCCGGACTACCTAGAAGCGGCCCGTCTCGCCTGCCAGCTGGCAGCGCATGGCTGCGTGTTCCTGGCCATCGGGTCAAAGCGATTGCGGATCTTTGCCGAAGAGGCCCGCTTAAGGGGGGTCCGGCTCATTGCCCGTGTCCTGCCGGACCCGGGTGTGCTGGCGGCCTGTTTCGAGGAGGGATTAGGTCCTGCGGACCTGGTGGCTCTGCAGGGTCCCGTGTCGAGGACACTCAACGAGGCCCTTTTCCGGCAGTTCTCCGTGGATGTGGTGGTCACCAAGGAGAGCGGCCGGGAGGGTGGCACCCCCGAGAAGGTGGAGGCTGCAGTGGCCTTGGGCTTGGACGTGATTGTGGTTAAGAGGCCCGCCCCCAAAGGGCCGCCGGCAGAGGGGGTGGCGGAGGCCCTGAGAATGATAGAGGAGGAGATGAAGGGTGAGGGATCTGGCTGTGGTGGTTCTGGGCCACGGGTCGAGGGCGACTAAGCCCGAGGCCAATGATGCTATAGAGGAACTGGGCCGGATGGTCGGAGATCTCCTGGACCTGCCGACCGCTGTGGCCTTTCTGAACCGTGACTCTGGCAGGAAAGGCATGGAGGAGGCATGCCATGAGGCGGTAAGGCAGGGGCAGTCAACCCTGGTCATCCTGCCGCTCTTCCTGGCGGGGGGCGTTCACGTGACCGAGGACATACCCGCCATGGTCCAGGAGGTGGAGGCGAGTCTCGGCTGCCGTTGCCTGGTAGCCAGGCCCATAGGCGCCGACCGGGGACTGGCCAAGGTGATTGTGGAGCGGGCCAGGGAGGTGATCCAGGGTGAGGGGTTGTGAGATAGAGGCTGAGAGCATGAGGATAATTTGGGACCTCCTCAGCGGATACCCCCTTTCCGCACCGGAGGGGGACGTGGTGGTCAGGGTGGTACACGCCTCCGGCGACCCCGGGATCGCCCGGTGCCTCCGTTTCCACCCGGAGGCTGTGGAGAGGGCGATCGCAGCCCTGCGATCCTCTAGGCCCATCGTTACCGATGTGGCCATGGTGGCCTGCGGTATCAGGGGCTACTGGGGTCCGTTAGCCGTGGCCGTGGAGCAACCCGGGGTTGGAGAGGAGGCTGAGAAGACCGCCGCTACCCGGGCATCCATGGGGATGCGCCAGCTCCAGCACCTGTGGAACCAGGGGATAGTGGTGGTGGGCAACGCACCTACGGCCCTTCTTGAGGTGCTTAGACTAAGCCTAGAGGGCTCGGCCTCTCCTATGCTGGTGGTGGGCATGCCCGTGGGGTTCGTGGGAGCCGCTGAATCCAAGGATGAACTGGTGGCCTCGGGTATCCCCTATATCACCCTCCTTGGCACCAGGGGAGGAAGCCCCATGGCAGCTGCTGCGGTGAACGCATTGATCCGGGCGGCCCGGAGGGGGGAGTAGCGTGGAACTGTTCGTCTGCGGTCTAAGCCACAAGACGGCACCCCTGGAGATCAGGGAGAGCCTGGCTTTCACCGGGCGCCTCTTTGACGAGGGACTGGCTCACCTACTGGACTTTGCGGATGAAGCAGTCCTCCTGTCCACCTGCAACCGGACTGAGGTTTACGCAGTGGCCCAGCAGCAAGAGCACGTCCTGCAAGCCGTGAGGGGACTGGTATCAGCACGTGAGATACCCTGGGAGGATGCAGAAAGTCACATCTACCTCCGCTCCGGCACCGAGACCGTCATCCACCTTTTCCGGGTGTCATCTGGACTTGAGTCCATGGTCTTGGGGGAAAGCCAGGTGCTGGGTCAAGTCAGAGACGCCTACGAGGCGTCCGCTACCAGGGGTGCGATAAAGGCCTTGGGCCACGCCCTATTCCGGGCGGCCATAGCCGCAGGCAAGAGGGTGCACCGGGAGACGGAAGTGGGGAGGGGCGCATCCCTTAGCAACCGGGCCGTGGATGTGCTGGGGATGTGCCTAGGCACGCTGCAGGACCGCACCGTGCTGGTGGTAGGGGGAGGACTCATGGGCCAGCTGGCCGCGCGTCACCTGCGAGAGAGGGGGATAGGCACCCTGGCCGTCATCAGCAGGGATCAAGGAAGAGCCTCGGAGGTAGCACGGGCCTTCGGGGGAGAGGCCGCCGGGTTTGACAGGCTGGTCCACTGGCTTGCGCTCTCGGACGGAGTCATAAGTTCAACGGGGGCACCCCACCCCGTTATAAGAAGGCATCACCTGGAAGGGGCTGGTGCCCGCCGGGGCTACCGACCTCTCCCGGTTGTCGACATAGCCGTACCCAGGGACGTGGAGCCGGGCATAGAGGACCTTAAGTGGCTGCACCTGGTCAACGTGGACGGCTTGGCCCTGCCTGAGGGCAGTCTTGATGAGGAGTATCTGAGGGCGGAGGCCATAGTGATAGCTGAGGCCGAGGCTTTCCTGGCTTGGCTGAGTCACCGGAGAATGGCGGCCCCGGCCATATCCCACCTACTGGAGAGGATCGAGCGCCTAAGGCTTCAGGAACTGGATAGGCTTCACCGGAAGGCCGGTGGGTTTACCCCTGCCCAGTCCAGGCATGTGGCGGCCTTTTCCCACCGCATTCTGGATCAGGTGCTCCACGAGCCCCTGGTGCGTATGAGGGAACTGGCCGCCAGTGGGGACCTTGAGGGGCTTCGCCTCATAGCAGAGGCCTTTGGGGCAGGTGAGGAACAGTGAGGCTCTACCCGCTGGCCCTGGATGTGGAGGGAAGGGAGTGTCTCGTGGTGGGCGGTGGGCCCGTGGCCTTGAGGAAGGCAAGAAGTCTCCTGCAATGCGGGGCCTCCGTCACACTGGTATGCCCTGGGGGACTAGCCGGGTCCGGGGTGGAAGGAGCGGTGGTGGTCTCTGAGTGCTATAGCAGGGCCCACCTGAAGGGGGCGTTCCTGGCAATAGCGGCAGCTACCCGGGAGGTAAACGAGGCGGTAAGAAGGGATGCCCGGGGAATGGGGGTTCTGGTTAACGTCGCGGACGACCTAGGTGGATCGACGTTCATCCTGCCTGCCTCCGCCCGCAAGGGACCCTTCACCCTCTCATTGAGCACGGGAGGACGCAGCCCCCTCCTGGCAGCGAGGCTCGTCCGGGAACTGGCCGACTCCATCCCGGCCTCCATGGAACGGCTCTGCATCGCCCTGCGATGGCTGAGGCCACAGCTCAAGGAAATAGACCCGGGGTTGCGTCGCCAGGTCTTGGACATGCTGGCCGACCCGGGGTTGGCCAGGGAAATGGCGGATTCCGTGGAGACCGCCTTGGCCAGGAGGCTAGACGGTCTGCCCGACCTGGTGAGGACCATTGTTCACACCGGTTTTCTGGGGGGTGTTGCCTTTGAGGACGTTGAGGATAGGGACCAGGGGTAGCAGGCTGGCCCTGGTCCAGGCGGCCGAAGTGGTCGGGGCGCTCAGGCAGCTCTTCGATCTTGAGTTGGAGAGAGTAGTCATACGGACCGAGGGAGACCGGTCACCTGATGTGCCGCTGGTAGGTCACGGCACCCTGGGGTTCTTCGTGGCCGACATTGAGGAGGCGCTTCTTGAAGGACGCATCGACATCGCCGTCCATAGCCTTAAGGACATGCCAACTCGCCTTCCCGAGGGTCTCATGATAGCGGCGGTAACTAAACGGCTTGATCCCAGGGATATGGTGGTGACCCAGGGCGGCGGGCTGGCACAACTGGGGGCAGGGCAGGTGGTGGGGATATCTAGCCTGAGGCGGACCGCGCAGATCCTTCACCTCAGGCCAGACCTCCGGGTTTCTCCCCTGAGGGGGAATGTGGAGACTCGTATAAGGAAGATGTGGCAAGGCTCGTACGATGCCCTGATCCTGGCACGGGCGGGCCTTGTAAGGTTGGGGCTGGGAGGTCTGGCAGGCCAGATCCTGGAGCCGGAGGCATTCCTGCCCGCTCCAGGACAGGGAGCGGTGGCCCTGCAGGTGCGGGCGGACGACCAGGAGGCCCGGCAGGTGGTAGAGGCGCTGAATCACCCCGACACGTCCAGAGAGGTGAATGCGGAGCGCTCCTTCCTGGCAGCCCTGGAGGGCGGATGCCAGGTGCCCATCGGAGCCCTGGCCAGGGTCAAGGGGGGCGAACTCCAGCTCAGCGGGATGGTGGCCAGCCTCGATGGCTCCATGGTTCTCAGGGATGACTGCCGGGAGAGTAGCGGGGAGCCTGAAGACACCGGCAAGCGCTTGGCGGATGCTCTTCTCAAGAAGGGTGCCGGTGAGATACTCAGGTGTGTGAGAGAGGCGGGGGTGTCATGAGCGGTGTTGTCTACCTGGTGGGCGCAGGACCTGGTGATCCAGGGCTGATCACTGAGAAGGGACTCAGGTATCTCAGAGAGGCCGATGTGGTGATTTACGACCGCCTTGTCTCGGAAGACCTGTTGGAAGAGGCCCCGGAAGGAGCGGAACTCATTGACGTGGGCAAGTGGCCGGGAAGACACGGCCTGGGACAGGAGGGGATTGCCAGCCTCCTGGTGGAGAAGGCGCTCAAGGGACTTCGCGTGGTGAGGCTGAAGGGGGGCGACCCCTTCGTCCTCGGAAGGGGGGGTGAAGAGGCGGAGGTCCTGGCTGCCCGGGGCATAGCCTTCCATGTGGTACCAGGGGTCACCTCGGCCGTTGCGGTGCCGGCCTACGCCGGGGTCCCTGTGACCCACCGGGAGTACGCCTCAGCGTTTTCTGTATCCACTGGGCACCGCAAGGTCAAGGGGCAGCCGCCGGGGCAAACCCGGGTAGTGTTGATGGGCGTGAAGAACCTGGCCAGTGTGACCCAGGATCTGATAGAGGGAGGACTTGATCTATCCACACCTGCAGCCCTGATCCACCAGGGCACCACCCCCGCTCAGAGGGTTTTGGTGAGCACCCTGGGGGAGATACGGGAGAGGGCCGGGGAGGAGGGCTTCGAACCCCCCTCGGTGCTGGTAGTAGGTGGGGTGGTCGGGCTGAGGGCCCACCTCTCCTGGTACGAGCGCCTGCCTCTCTTCGGCGTGCGGGTGGTGGTAACCAGGGAGAGAAGGTGGTCCCGGGCTATGGTGCAGGCCATCAGGGACAGGGGGGGACACGCGCTGGTCGTTCCTACCATCGAGGTGCTGGAGCCGCCGAGTTACCGAGGACTGGACCAGGCCCTTAGTGACCTGAGTCTCTTCGAATGGGTGATCTTCACCAGCTCTAACGGAGTGGAACGCGTGATGCGGCGGCTAGCCCGGCTGGAGCTCGACGCCAGGGCCTTCGCCGGTACCCGGATCCTGGCGATCGGCCCGGAGACATCCCGGAGATTGGAGACACATGGGCTCAGGGCAGATTTCACACCATCCAAGTTCAGCTCCCAGGGCATACTTGCCGAGTTCCCCGAGGGATCGGGAAGGGTGTTGATGCCCAGGAGCGACCGGGCCGATGACACACTGCCAGCGGGTCTCCAGGGGTTGGGATATGAGCCCGTGACAGTTACTGCCTACGTGACACGGTCCAGGTCGGATGGGGCCCAGAGGCTAGGGAGGGTCCTTTCCGGCAATCTTGCGGACTACATCGCCCTCACCAGCCCTTCCACGGCGGAAGGCTTGGTAGAGTCCCTTCACGGAGGGACGGGTCTGCCGGTGAAGGCCCGTGTTGCCTGCATCGGGCCGGTTACCGCTGAGGCCGCGGGCCGCCTGGGGATAAGGGTTGATGCGGTGTCTCTTGTTCATAGCGCTGAGGGTTTGGTGGAGGCAATCATCCAAGACGTAAAAGGGAGGAAAGGCGCTTGTATCCAGTAACCAGGGGACGGCGACTGAGAGCCAGCCCTGCCTTGAGGAATCTGGTTAGGGAAACCAAGCTGCACGTGGAGGATCTCATCTATCCGTTGTTCGTTACCGCGGGGAAGGGTGTCCGCCAGGAAATTCCTTCTATGCCGGGGGTGGCCCGCCTTTCTGTTGACCTCCTTGGTAATGAGGTGCTCGAGGCGGCCAATCGCGGTGTTGGGGCGGTTATCCTGTTCGGAGTGCCAGACCGGAAGGACGAGGCAGGCAGCATGGCCTTCCAGCCCGGGGGAGTTGTTCAGGAGGCGGTCTCCGTGCTCAAGAAGGCATTCCCTTCGTTCTTGGTGATCACCGATGTCTGTCTCTGCCAATATAGCTCCAGCGGTCACTGCGGGTTGGTCCGGGGGTCCAGGGTGCTGAATGATGAATCCCTGGAGGTACTGGCGGAAACGGCGCTGAGCCATGCTAAGGCAGGGGCAGACCTGGTAGCCCCGTCGGACATGATGGACGGAAGGGTTGGAGCCATCCGGAAGCGCCTCGACGCGGAGGGGTTCGTGGATGTGGGGATCATGGCCTATTCGGCCAAGTACGCCTCGGCCTTCTACGGTCCGTTCCGGGAGGTTGCTGCTTCAGATCCCTCTTTTGGGGATCGTCTAACCTACCAGATGGACCCGGCCAACGCTCGGGAGGCCGTGAAAGAGGCATTTATGGACATTCATGAGGGCGCCGATATCGTCATGGTGAAGCCTGCCCTGCCCTACCTTGATATCATGGCCAAGGTGAAGGCTGCCTCCGATCGGCCGGTAGCCACCTACAATGTGAGCGGAGAGTACTCCATGGTAAAGGCGGCGGCGGCCAACGGCTGGTTGGATGAGCGCAGGGTAGTCATGGAGATCCTGACGTCCATGAAGAGGGCGGGCGCAGACATGGTCATAACGTACCATGCCAAGGATGCAGCCGGGTGGCTGAAGGAGGGGTAGGCGGTTGAGAAGGTGTTCTGAAGAGCTGTACCGGGAGGCCACGCGGTGGATGCCTGGGGGTGTGAACAGCCCCGTCCGGGCCTTCAAGTCCATGGGGGGGAATCCGGTGTTCCTGGAACGGGCGCTGGGTTCGTTCGTGTATGATGCCGATGGCAATGAGTACATTGACTACGTACTATCCTGGGGTCCACTCATTCTCGGCCATGCCTGCCCGGAGGTGGTGGAGTCCTTGAAGGGCGCCGTGGGCAGGGGTACCAGCTTCGGCGCGCCTACAGAGCTGGAGGTGCTCATGGCTCGGACCATTGCAGAGGCTCTCCCCTCAGTACAGCAGGTTAGAATGGTTAACTCAGGCACTGAGGCCAACATGAGCGCCTTGAGACTGGCCCGGGGGTACACCGGCAGGAACAAGGTGTTGAAGTTCGAGGGCTGTTACCATGGACACGCTGACTCCTTCCTGGTCAAAGCGGGCTCCGGGGTGGCCACTCTGGGCCTGCCCGATTCGCCTGGAGTGCCTGGGTCCGTCGCCTCAGATACCCTAATCGCCCCCTATAACGACATAGACGCGGTAAACCAGGTGTTCGCCCGGTTTGGAGAGGAGATAGCCGCCGTAGTCGTGGAGCCGGTGGCGGGGAACATGGGGGTGATTCCCCCCGTGAAGGGCTTCCTGGAGGTACTCCGGTCAGTGACAACTTGGCATGGGTCGCTCCTGATCTTCGATGAAGTGATAACGGGGTTCAGGGTGGCCTACGGTGGGGCCCAAGCGCTCTATGGTGTAGTGCCCGACCTCACGTGCCTTGGGAAGATCGTTGGCGGGGGCCTTCCCGTGGGCGCCTACGGGGGCAGGGCCGACATCATGCAGCACGTGGCTCCATCCGGTCTTGTGTACCAGGCAGGCACCCTATCCGGAAACCCCCTGGCCATGACCGCGGGTCTTGTGACCCTCATGCGACTCCAATTACCCGGCGTGTACCAGCGGTTAGAGGAGAATAGCAGGGCCTTGGAGGAAGGATTGGAGAAGGCAGCGGAGAGGATGGGCCTGCCTCTCAGGGTGAATAGAGTTGGATCGATGCTCACACCGTTCTTTACCGAGGGGGAGGTGAGGAACATGGGGGACGCCATGGCAAGCGACGCCAGGAGATATCGCCGGTTCTTCTGGGGTATGCTGGACCGGGGTGTATGGCTGCCGCCATCCCCCTATGAGGCGATGTTTCTCTCCTTGGCCCATGACCATAATTGTATCGAAAGAACGGTGCAGGCAGTGACTGAGTGTCTGGGGGAAATCCGCCGGGGGGACCTGGGAATACCATAGCATGGACGGGTGGGAGGGCCAAGGAGGCGACGCTTGGCCCTTTCGGTCCCCCCGCTGTCCAGGCCGTGCGATTTAGCCTGTGGCTCCCGTGCCAAAGCAGGATTTCACCGCCCGTGGTGGGCGGAGGAAACTCGCCCACGTTAACAGACAGGTCTAGCGCTCTCATCCTCGATGGGAGAATACGCTGGGCCTGTTCTTGGTCCAGGGAGGTGGTCTATGAGGAAAGACAGTGCCCGGTAGATGAAGGTAAGGCAGGGTGTTGCGGGCAGCCATCATTCGGCTTCTGTTCTTCAGGTGACACCAGATTGGGAGAAGGGAGCGACCAGACCATGCGTTTCAAGACCCCTCACACCTCTACGATCTTGCTGGGCATCATCATTGTAGCGGCCTTGTGCACTTGGATCATTCCAGCTTGGGAGTGCGCCAGGGTTGAGATGGGAGGCCGCACGGAGGTTGACCCCGAGGGGTTCAGCTGGATAGGGCTAGACCTTATGTGGAGCCTCAATGAACAAATCCATCATTCCCACACAGGCTGCTAGCCTGAGACCAGCCCCAGAGAACAGGGGGAGTTCGGCTATGCCTTTGTAACCGTATAGCCCAAAGTCACTGCTATAGTATCCTGCATCGGCCGAAGTCTCCTTGGGCTTCCTGCCGGTATTCTCTATGACCTGTTGATCTGCTCCTTGAAGTGTGGGCAGTCGCTTGCCTGATTGCTGAGGTCAGCAGCCACTATGATATGAGTCTCCGCATCCACCGTCGCCTGGGCATTGTACCCCTGAATGAACGCCTTGTCGGAGTTCTTCATGATCCGTGACTCCGGATCGGTGAAGTTCCTCTGTGCCTTAGGACCCGGCTTTTGTCTTCTCCGTGTCTTTCCGACGCTCGTAGATCTTTCCTTTCTTCTTGGCCTCCTGCTCCCTCCTGGCTTGCTCTTGCTCCACCTTCTCCAGAGAGCATCATTGTACGATCCTGCGGGCCCTCCTACGCCAGTACCAAGAAGTGAGCGCCATGGTTTCTTCTCCTCTCATGTTATGGTCATCTAGAGTTTTATGGTCATCTAGAGTTCGAACCATCCATGGCACCTCCCTTCTTCGAGTACTTTTTGTCTTGATGCAATGACCTCATTTCGAGTACCTTTTGGTTGATGCAAGTCGACTTCTTGACAAAGGGTTTTTGCGGTGGTACGATTAGAACCCGGTGGACCCTGGAACCTGAAGTAGCCAGGGACTGAACCTTGAAAACTGAACAGCGTATGAGGGTTCCCTGAGAAAGGCGAGGGCTTTAAGAGAGTAAGTAGGCACCCTGCGGGAGCGGGGTGCAGGAATTGATGGAGAGTTTGATCCTGGCTCAGGA
>JBFMCS010000040.1 GCA_040754315.1 Bacillota bacterium | reverse complement strand
CGGACAGTCTAAACGGGCGTGGACAGGATGTAAGACTTTTCGGAGCAATCCTGGATGAAGCGTCAAAATTGGCCGAAGAGAGGCGGCCTTCCAAACTTGCGATTTAGGTAGGTTTGGTAAACCAGGTTAGCTCAGATCCCGAAGGCAGAATTCCTTGCCGATGCCTTCAAGACCGGGGCTACCGAGAGCTACCTCCGCCGGTCCCTAGAGGCCATCTTCGATATTGGCCGGCACATACTGGCGAAGACGGCCTGTCTCGATCTGGCCGCTGAATACAAGGCCATCGCCAGGGGATTGATGGAAAACAAGATAGTGGATGACGCCCTAGGAGAGAGATTGCTTAAGATGGCTGGATACCGTAACCGGATGGTGCACCTCTACAGCGAGGTAACCGATGAAGAGCTCTACGGGATCTTAGTAAATGACCTCGAGGACATCTCGAGGTTTGTCACGCAGGTCCGGGAATTCCTGGCAAGGCATGACCGGTCCTAAACCCATGGCGGTGGAGTGATAACGCAGGGCCGGAGACCGGCCTGTCGGTTGCCACCCCCGGGACCTCTAACCCGCTGGTCTTGGTGGGGCTTAACACAAGACCTCGCAAGCGAAGACCCGACCCGGACGCCTGTGGGATTACCTTCCTCCGGGGAACGGCCCCGCAAGGGAGTCTCTTCTAGCTGGCTCACTCGACACTGGTCATTAAGTAGCGGGCTTCCATAATCGGGAAGGGATTATTGCATCGCGTGCTATGTGCGAATGCCCCTCCGTTCTTACCGCGACGCTCGATAAGCCCCTTTCACTTGTCATCCCACCGCTTTCATCATCTGGGTGCAGCTTGCAGGCCAGGACATCCTCTCCGCATGTTTGCTACCTGCTTCATGACTGGCGTCGCTTGCGGCAGGTCTCAATTCCGGGAGATGAGGAGGCGCAAGCGAGGAGGAGTCAAGAGCCAGAGTCAGCACACGCCGCTCTCGTCAGGAAGACATGATGGTCTCCAGTTCATGCACGATATCCTCGATGCGGTAGGGCTTTGAGATCGCCCCGGTGAAGCCGATTTCGGAGGTTGGACATTGCCGGATCGTTTGAGTAGCCGCTGGCCACGCTGGCGATTACGCCGGGATCAACATCCCGGAACCGTTTGGGGGCTTCCTTAGCACCCATACCTCCAGGAATGGTTAGACCCATGATCACCACGTCATAATCCAGTCCGTTCTTCGTGGCTTCTCATAGACCTCGAGCCCTTGGGTTCCGTCTGCAACGGAATCTACAGTATATCCGCTGATCTCAAGCTACTCCGACAGGGACGGTGACGCTGGGTCCTTGGCCGGCGGCTACCGTGGCCCTGGCGGTGGGAGTGCTCCACAACATCTTGAGCACCGGCACGCTGCTGGCCTTTCCCGGAGGCATGGCGGGGCCTGATGGCCAGATGATGCTACCGGCGTCGCAAGGACCTCCTGGGCGGTGGCCGGGGAAGTGCTCGGCACCGGCCTTGCCGGGCACTCCTGGCCTACCCGGTGGCGACTCTGCTCATGGGCAAGGAGGTGGCCGTGCTGTTCTTCGTGGTGCCCCTCCCCCTGACCAGCCTGACAGGGGCGGCCGTCGCCTACCTGGTGCTGCGGGTGCTGCGCGCCGGCGGGGCGGCACGCTGAACTGCCCGGTGCCCGGCCACTCATATGTGATACATTGGGGACTGCAAGGACAACTCCTCCTGCCTTTGGGCGAGGCTGGCCAGCGAGTGCCGTCCCAGCGACTGCTTCATTGCCCGGGCTAGGTCATCCCATGCTTCCCTCAGGGCACAGCGGGGGGAATGCGGACAGCGGTCCGCACTGTCCACGCATTCGGCCGGTGAGAAGACTCCCTCCATCAGTTGCACGACCTCGTCCAGAGAGACGTCGGCGGCGGGACGGGCTAGGGCGAGGCCGCCCCCGGGGCCGCGCCGGGTAGCGACGAGTCCGCCCGACTTGAGCGTGCCCACAAGCTGCGCCAGGTAGTCGGGAGGTATCTCCTGGGCTGCTGCAAGGTCGGCAAGTTGTACCGGAGAGGCCCCGGTTTCGGCTCCTGCCAGGGCCATCAGCGCCCGGGCGGCGTACTCGGTCCGCGATGAAAGCTGCAAGGGTCGACACCTGCCTTCTGCTGGTCTTGCGCCGGTAGCCCTGAGGCCCCATGGCTTTCGCCCGGCGATGGGTCGCTGAGCGGCGTGCTGAGGTACCGCTCGCCGGAGTCGGGGAAGATGACCACGATCAACTTGCCCGCACTCTCGGGGCGGTCTGCCACCTGCAGTGCCGCCCACATGGCCGCGCCGGACGATATCCCGCACAGGATGCCCTCTTCCCGGGCGACCCGGCGGGCGGTGGCGAAGGCGTCCTCGTTGGTCACCTGGATGACCTCATCGAGGAGCCGGCGGTCGAGCACGCCGGGCACAAAGCCGGCGCCGATCCCCTGGATCCGGTGCGGCCCCGGTTGCCCGCCCGACAACACGGGAGAAGCCTCCGGCTCCACGGCCACCGCCTTGAAGGATGATTTGCGACTCTTGATCACCCTTGACACGCCCGTCACCGTGCCCCCGGTGCCGACCCCGGACACCAGTATGTCCACCTCTCCTCCAGTGTCCTCCCAGATCTCCTCCGCGGTAGTCCGCGAGTGGATCTCCGGGTTGACCGGGTTCTCGAACTGCTGGGGCATGAAGCTGGAAGCGATTTGCCGGTGCAACTCTTCGGCTTTGCGTACCGCTCCGGCCATGCCTTCCGACGCGGAGGTCAGTACGACTTCCGCCCCTAGCATTTGCAGGAGCTTGCGCCGTTCGATGGACATCGTCTCGGGCATGGTCAGGATCAACTGGTAGCCGCGGGCGGCGCAGACCAGCGCGAGCCCGATCCCCGTGTTCCCCGAAGTCGGCTCGATGATGACCGTGTCCGGACTAAGTTTACCTGCCTGCTCCGCCGCCTGTATCATCGCGTAGCCAATGCGGTCCTTGACGCTGTTCAGCGGATTGAACGACTCGAGTTTCGCTACCACCGTCGCGCGATAGCCCGCAGTAACTCGGTTGATCCGAACGAGCGGCGTATGACCGATCGTCTCGGCGATGTCCGAGTAGATCCGCCCGCGGAAAGGATTTCGCTCAACCCCTTTGGGCCGGTTCTCAAGGCTAACGGTATTCCCGCTCTCATATGGCATAATCCAGCACCTCCCCTGTGGCATCAAAACGGTAGATCTCCATGATCCGGTGTTTCAGGTCGTCAATCTGCCGGCGGAACAAATGCCGGGGCCGCGGCAGTCCTACGTCGATCGTGTTCCGCACCGTGCCGGGAGCAGGCGAGAAGACCACCACCCGGTTGGCGAGCAGGATCGCCTCCTCGACATCATGGGTCACGAACACAATCGTCTGGCCCATCGCCTGCCACAAGCGAGTCAGGTCCTCCTGCAGATGCTGCCGGGAAGCGGCGTCCACGGCCGCGAACGGCTCATCCATCAAGATTATCTTGGGCTCGACCGACAAGGCACGGGCCAGGGCGACCCGCTGGCGCATGCCCCCGGAGAGCTGGGCGGGATACTTGTTCTCCCCTTCTTTCAAACCTACCAGGGAAAGATACTTTCTTGCCCACGCCACCCTCTCTCTCCGCGCCATCCCGCGAAGCTTCAGCACGAACACCACATTCTCCAGTGCCGTCATCCAGGGGAACAGTCCGCCATCCTGGAAGACGATCGCTGTGTCGGACTTGGGCATGTCCCGGAAGGTGCTGTTGACAATGGGCGACAGGAAACGGTACTTCCTGCGATATGCCTCCATTTCCCGCCGGGTACCGGGGAGGGGCTCCAGCACCCGTTTCCCTTCCACGTATACTTCGCCCTCGGTTGGCGCCTGCAGCCCGGCCAGGATCTCGAGGAAAGTCGACTTGCCGCTACCGCTGGTGCCGACTATCGCAAGGAACTCGCCGGCGTCGACCTTCAGCGACACGGATACCAGGGCGGTGTTCCCCTCGGCTATTCCTCGTGGATTGACCACGGGGAAGAACTTGGTGATCCCCCTCGCCTCGATCATGCCTGCCGCCCCACCTTCCACACGGCCACCTTGGCCTCGATGTACTTCATGATCTCGATCAGGAACCAACCGGTGAATCCGAGGACCAGCATTGCCACCATCATCCGGTCGATGCGGAAGAAATCCTTCGATTCGACGAGGAGCCAGCCGAGCCCGCTATGGGCGCCGACCATCTCCGAGATCACCAGCATCACGAGACCCAGAGCAATGCCGAGTTTAATCCCCATGACAACGAAGCCAAGGGCATGGGGGAGGTAAACGCGAGTGATGAGGGTCAACTCGCTCGCGCCGAAGGCCCGGGCGGACGCGACATAGCGAGGGTCCGTATCCTTGACTCCCTGGTAGGTGTTGAACAGCACGGGATAGAAGGCGCCCAGGAAGACTAGGAACACCTGCATGGGTAGGCCTATGCCCAGGAGGATTATGGTGATGGGCACCCAGGCCGGCGGGGGTATGGGCGCCAGTATCTGGAGCAGAGGCAGGGTGTGGCGGCGCAGGAACTGGTTCCAGCCCATCAAGGTGCCGATGGGCACGGCGATGACCACCGCGAGGGCGAATCCGAGGCCGAACCTGAGCATGCTGGCGGCGACATGAGCCCCCAGGTCGTGGTTGGCGGCAAGGTCTCCGAAGGCCATCGCCACCACCGACGGTGGGGGTAAGAGCGCTGCAGGGACTACATTTAGGCGCGGCAACACCTCCCATAGGATGAGCAGGGGCAGGAAGATGGTAAGGGATTCGGCGGTCAAGGTGTTCCCGACTACCCCTCGGAAGAACAGGCCGATCTCCCTGGCCACGAGGTTCAGACCTCGGGTCTCGTACGTCATTTGGCGGCCCAAGCCCATCCCCCCAGCTCCCGTCCTAGTTCCTCGCCGAGCCCCGAATAGTGGGCTACCGGAAAAGTCCGGGGAAGGTCGAACCCCGTGGCCTCGATGACCGCCCGGCGGAGTTCAGCTACCCGTTGGCCGGATGCGCGACGGAGCGCTGCATCGAGCATCGCCACGTCCCGATCGGCCACCCCCCTCACCAAGAGAAAGTACTCCACCTGGGCCAGATACAGGGGGCAGCAGGCATCTCCCGGCTGTACATCCCAGTTCTGATAAAGAACATGGTGACCTGCATCCTGGGCCAGGAGAGCCAGGGAAGACCGGGTCACGATAGCATCGACCCGACCTGCCTCAAGTGCCGGTAGCATGAGGGCGAAATCGAGGTACACGAAGTTGATCTCTCCCGTATTCACTCCCAGCCGCTCAGCGTCCTGACGGAACTCCGCGAGCAGCTGGCAGGAGCGCGAGCTGGCGGCGACCTTCCGGCCTTCGAGGTCCCCAAGTCGCAAGTCGAGGGCTTCCCTGACCACCACCGTCGCCCCATAAGGGAATCTCACCGCGCCTGAAACCTTGATATCCGCCCAGTCATGCTCATTGAGCAGCCGGAAGGAGGGGGATGGTTCGAGCAAGGCGGCGTCTATGCGGCCGGAGAGAAGCGCATAGCCCACGTCGGCGGCCGAACCGAACCGTCTGATCTCGACCCCCAGGCCTTCCTCGGCAAATAGCTCTTGGCCGGCTGCAAGGTAAAGGGGCGCAAGCAGTGGTCCGCCGGCGTGGCCGAGTTCAATGGGAGGATGCCCGGCGGGAGTTAAGCCCCACACCGCCGTCGCTGACACGGCCAGCGCGATCCCCAGCATCCCGGTGAAGAGATGACGTCGCATTGTCCGCCTTTCCTCCTGGTTCAGTCCCAAGTTATCCCCCGGAACTCCCGTGCGAACATGTCCTGCCCGGGGCATTCCCTGATGTGGCCCATAGCGACGAGTTCATCACCTAGGTCACACAGCCCAGCTACGTCAAGACGGGTGGTGAACCGGAGTCGCCAGTTGCCATGGGCGATCGCATCCACCGGTGCGCCCGTGTAAACGTGGGCGATGTCCACGATCGTGGAGGCTGTGGGGTCGGCATTGATGATGGCGTTGGCTTCTTCCACCGCCCGGATCATCCGCCGCAGCGCAGCCGCGTTATCCGTGATGAAGGCGGTCCGGGCATTGATGGTGCGGCACGGTATAGCATCTGCAGCCTCGCGGAACATCACCCTGAATCCGGCCAGTTCTGCGATGCTGGCATGTGGTTCCTCGAGGATGGCCCCGTCGACCTGCCCGGCCTTCAACGCAGCCAGTGCCGGCCCGCCGCCGAGCTTGACGAGATTGAAACTCGCCCCGGCCTGCCGCGCTGCGCCGCTGATGGCGATGACCGCCTCGCAAGCGGGTGATATTCCGGCAATGGTGCTTCCGGCGAGGTCATGGTACTCGCGGATCGGCGAACCGGGCGGCACGAGCAGGACTGACGTGCAGGGTGTCTTCACCTGGGCTATGGTCCTGATGGGTGCTCCGCCGCCGACAGCGGCGATGGCCACGGTCGGGCAACTCCAGAACACGTCCGCCGTCCCCGCGATCACCGCGTCCCTCGCGGCGGACAGGCTTTCGACGGTGACGATCTCGACCTTTACGCCGTGTTTGGCGAACAAGCCTTTCTCCTGCGCCACATACAGGTTGAGATGGTGAGTAGTCGGGGCGTCGGCGACGACGATGCGGGTCATCTCAGAGCGGGGGGGTGCCTGCTTTTGCGGCACGCATCCGGCCATCAGCAGCGCCGTCACGATTGCCGCAGTGAGGCAGAGGGGACTCACCCGGCCGCGGCCGGATTGCGGAGAGAGTCCCGCTGACATGGGGAAGAAGGTCCGGTACTCACGTCGAATACCAGCGGTCATTACCAGCCCACCTCCGGGGGGTAGCCCTTTTCCGCCTGACGGGAGCCGGGCTCACGAACGTACCCGCACAGGTCGTCAGGGCTGGCAAGGGCTGCCACGTCAATTGGTGCCCTTATTATAAGAAAGCGTATCATCAAAGTCAAGTATTATGTGATGCCCCGTGCAAGGTGCCAGTCCCGGTCAAAGAGGATATGGCGCCAGCCAATGGAAAAATTCAAAGGGGGGGTGATGACCATGAGTTCCCCGGTGAAACGCATCCTGTTCGTATGTGTGGAGAACTCGAACCGAAGCCAGATGGCCGAAGCTTTCGCCAGGATCCATGGTGGCCTCGACGTTGAGGCGTACTCGGCGGGTTCGCGCCCGTCAGGGGTAGTCAATCCACGGGCGGTGGAGGCGATGAGAGAGGTGGGCTATGACCTCAGCACCCACGCGTCGAAGTCGCTTGCTGAACTCCCCGACGTCGAGTTCGACCTGGTCGTGACCATGGGATGCGGTGATGCCTGTCCCGCGGTACGCGCCCGGCGGCGCGAGGACTGGGCTATCCCCGACCCCAGAAGCCTGCTGCCGGAGGAGTTCCGCAAGATACGTGAGTTAATCGAACGGAAGGTGAAAGGGGCTGTCGCCGCCACGAGCGGCCGAGTTTGAGCCCGAGGGTGGCCACCCTGGTGAGAAGTAACATTGTGACGCCACCACTTCTGGGGATGAAGGCTGGATGATCGGTGGAGTCTCCAGCAAGCCCGGGTTCCCGCAGCCAACCTCGCCCGGCCGGGAGAACGGGGCAGCGGGGATCTTTTGCCAGATGACTTGATGGGGGGCCGGGCCACCACAATGCCTACGGCAGCCATGAGGATGGTGACCGCCACTAGCATGGCGTGTATGCAGTCCCTGGGCTTAAGGAGCATCCGCACGGGGGCGGCGATAACCACAAAGACAAGGCGCCGTCATATCCATGCGTAAGGGGTCCCGCCGCCAACCTGGCTTCTTCCACCCCCTACCTTTGCAGGCTGAGGCTCACGTGAATCCCTTGCCGGGTGACGCTCTCCCGCAGGACCCGAGAAGGCGCAAGAGAAAACGCTCTTGGAACAGACAAAAGCACGCGGGGGGAGGGGGGGAGGTAGCGGAGAAATGCTGAGTACAAGTGCGGGTCGTTACTTAGCAGGGTGAACCCGAACAGCCAAGACATAGCCATATAAGGAAGACGTTACCGCAGACCTGATTCGCCACCGCCAGCGATGCGAGAAGAGACCCAAGGGACAGCCCCGGCATCCTGCCCAGGTGCGCTATGAGAGACCAGCCCGGACCCGGGCCCGGCAATTGAGGGTCTTTACGCGCGCACAGGGTGGACTGGGGGTGCTTCTTTGGGGTAGACTGGGGAAGAAAACCCTTTTAGGACCGCACATGATGTGGCCGGCCCCCTGGCCGTCTCGCATGGCCAAGCCGGGTGGTGTGCCGGGTGCCGGGGGGACCATATGGGGGAGTGCGGCGTGTCCAAAATAGCCATAGCCACCTTAGGCTGCAAGGTTAACCAATACGACTCCCAGGCCTTGGCCGAGGCCTTCAAGGCCGAGGGGTTCGAGGTGGTCCCCTTTTCCTCCAAGGCTGACGTCTATATCATCAACACGTGCGCGGTGACGGCCAGGAGTGAGTCAAAGTGCCGCCAGTTAATCCGGAAGACCATAAGACGAAGCCCCGGTTCCATAGTGGCTGTCACGGGCTGCTACTCCCAGGTCAGGCAATCAGAGGTTGCCACCTTGCCCGGGGTATGCCTGGTTTCTGGCACCCAGGACAGGCTAGGGCTTGTAAAGAAGGTGCGCAGGGCCCTGGCAGGTGAACCCCTTAGCATGCCGGTCAAGGGCGAGACATGGGACTGGGAGGAGGCACCCGTCAGAACCCACCAGGGCAGGCACAGGGCCTACGTCAAGGTGCAGGACGGTTGCGACCAGTGCTGTTCCTACTGCATAGTACCTGTAGCCCGTGGCCCGTCCAGGTCAAGGCCGGTGGGCAGGGTCCTGGATGAGGTCACTCGCCTGGAGGAAGCGGGATACCGGGAGATCGTGCTCTCCGGGATCCATCTCGGCCACTATTCGGGGGGACTCACCCAGCTAGTCAGGTCAGTGATTGCTGTTACCGGGTCCGCCAGGATACGCCTGAGCTCCATCGAACCTGAGGAGGTAGGCGATGACCTCCTTGATGCCATGGCATCCAACCCTCGGGTGTGCCGGCACCTTCACGTGCCGCTGCAGAGTGGTTCCGATCGGGTGCTGGGCCTGATGAACCGCAGGTATACGTCCTGGGAGTATCTTGACACGGTGAAGAAGGCCAGGGCTGCCATGCCGGACCTGGGGCTGAGCACGGATGTGATGGTGGGGTTCCCGGGAGAGGACGAGGCGGACTTCCAGGACACAGTGAGCGTGGTGAAAGCGGCAGGGTTCTCACGCCTCCACGTGTTCCGCTACTCCGAGCGGCCGGGCACGCCTGCGGCATCCATGCCCGCCAAGGTGAGCCCTAAGGTGAAGGAGGCCAGGAGCGGCATGCTCCAGGAGCTCGGCGCGGAACTGGCCATGGACTTTCACCGGGGGCTTCGGGGAACCCGGGTGGAGGTCCTGGTCGAAGGGGTCGCGGGCGGTCTCCTCAAGGGCCACTCCTCCTCCTACGTTGAGGTTCGGTTTCCCGGGCCACCTGGCCTAGCTGGGAGCCTGGTGTGGGTCATGGTGAAGGAGGCACTTCCCCAATACGTAGTGGGGAGACATGATGACGCAAAGGAGCGACCTTGACATATATGTGAATGGGAACAGGACGATGCCTGTCTTCGTCAAGATCCACAGCCAAGCAAAGGGGGGAGCCTTGGTTGAGGCTCAGGGTCGGGGTGTTGCTAGGAGGGCGTTCTGGAGAACATGAGGTATCGGTGCTGTCGGCGGGCTCCATCTTGGCTGCCCTGGACACATCCAGATTTGATATCATACCGATAGGGATCACAGGTGAGGGAAGGTGGCTTCTCCTCAAGGATCTGGAGGCCGTAAAGGCTAGGGGCAGGGTGGAGAAGGGCGACGGCACCCACGTGTACCTGGCCCCTGAGCCCATGGAAGGAGCGCTGCTGGGGCCGGGGCTCCGAGAGGTGGCACAGGTAGACGTGGTGTTCCCGGTGCTCCACGGTACCTTTGGGGAGGACGGCACGATCCAGGGTCTCCTGGAGGTGGCTGGCGTTCCCTATGTAGGGGGTGGGGTGCTCGCTTCCTCGGTGGGCATGGACAAGGCAATGATGAAGGTCCTCTTCCAGGCGAAGGGCATACCAACGGTGAGGTTCTCCACAGTCCCCAGGAGAAGGTGGCGCCAGGACCCCGGAGGCGTATGCGAAGAGGCCGAGGACCTGTACGGGTACCCCGTCTTTGTCAAGCCAGCCAACCTGGGCTCCAGCGTAGGCGTGACCAAGGCCAAGAACCGCGAGGACCTGGAGGGGGCGCTGGAAACCGCTGCCTTGTACGATACGAAGATCCTGGTGGAGGAGGCAGTGGTTGCACGAGAGGTCGAGTGCGGGGTTTTGGGAAACAGCCATCCAGAGGCCTCGATCCCGGGGGAGATCATACCGTGCCGCGAGTTCTACGACTACAATGCCAAGTACATCGACGGCAGGTCAGAGCTGTTAATCCCCGCGCCCCTGCCACCGGCCGTCGCCCAAGAGGTGCAGGAACTCTCCCTGGCAGCCTTCCAGGCAATTGATTGCTCTGGGATGGCCCGGGTGGACTTCTTCATCACTGAAACGAAGGTTCTGGTGAACGAGATTAACACCATACCTGGGTTCACCTACATTAGCGCGTACCCCAAGATGTGGGAGGCCAGCGGCGTCTCGTACTCCCAGCTCCTGTCCAGGCTGGTGGACCTGGCTATGGAGAGGCACGAGGAAAGGGCAAGCCTGGTAACCTCCTACCGGAGGCAGGAACCTGGCGGCCCGTTGTAGAAGCCCTGCGAGGAGTGTTTCGGGAGGGTATGGCGTGAGAGACTGCGTGTTCTGCCGCATTGCCCGGGGCGAGGCACCTGCAAGCATTGTGTACCAGGATGAACGGGTAGTAGCCTTCAGGGACCTAAACCCCAAGGCCCCAGTGCACGTCTTGGTGATCCCCCGTGAGCACTACACCAGCATAATGGAACTGCCCGAGGAGGGTAGACTCCTGGAGTGCCTCCTCCTGGCCATCAAGGAGGTGGCCAGGGCCACCGGGGTCCAGGGAGGCTTCAGGTCCGTGGTGAATTGCGGGGCCAGGGGCGGGCAGACGGTGGGCCATCTCCACTTCCACGTCCTTGGCGGGAGATTCATGCGCTGGCCACCGGGTTAGCGCGTTGACTGTTGAGCCCCTGTCCTTTATAATTTTCGATGAACCTTTGGGAGAGGATTCGGGCGAGCGGGGGGAGGGATAGACAAGGTGCCGGAAGTACGTGTAGGCAAGAACGAGACCCTCGACAGTGCCCTTCGCCGTTTCAAGAGGCAGTGTCAAAAGTCCGGCGTGCTGGCCGAGGCCAGGAAGCGGGAGCACTACGAGAAGCCCAGTGTACGCCGCAAGAAGAAGTCTGAGGCGGCGAGGAAGCGCAAGTACAGGTAAGAAGCGGGGCGGCCGGGCTTCGGCCGCCTTGTTCATCGGGGGTGGGGCTTTTGGATCTTAAGACCAGACTCCTTGAGGACATGCAACGCTCGATGAAGCAAAGAGAGGCGGGCAGGTTTCGCCTCGGTGTCATCCGCCTGGCCCGGGCTGCCATAAAGAACGCCGAGGTTGCCCAGGGGCGCGAGCTGGATGATGCCGGGGTGACTGAGGCCCTGGCCAAAGAGGTCAAGTTGCGCCGGGATGCCGTGGAGGAATACCAGAGGTTAGACAGGCCTGATGCCGTGGCCAGGCTCCAGGAGGAAATTGCGGTCTTGCTGGAGTACCTGCCGCGGCAGATGAGTGGTGATGAGGTTGCCAGTGTGGCCCGGCGCGTGATGGCAGAGGTTGGCGCCCGGGGGCCTGGGGACCTGGGCCGGGTCATGGGAAGACTCATACCTGAGGTCCGGGGGAAGGCTGACGGAACCCTGGTGCGCGCCACCGTTGAGAGGCTTCTTGCAGAAGAGACCCAGTAACAGAGAGGGAGAGGAGGAGGGATCAGTGCGCCGTAGGCTTTGCCTAGTGGCCGTTGCCCTCTTTTTGGTCCTCCTGGGGGTATTGCCCTGCGCTGCCGCCCAGGAGGTTTCCACGGTTCACGTGGTTCCCCTTAAGGGTGAGATCGGCGGGGGCATGGTGAGGTACCTGCGCCGGGCTTTTACGGAGGCCGAGCGGGCGGGGGCTGATGCCATCATCCTGGAGATCGGCACCCTGGGAGGCTTCGTCAACTCTGCCCTGGACATCCGTGACATGATTACGGATTCCCCTGTACCGGTCCATGCCCTCGTAAAGGGGAGGGCATGGTCGGCGGGAGCCCTCGTAGCGGTGTCCTGCGAAAAACTGATGATGGTTCCAGGCTCCAGCATTGGGGCAGCGGAACCCCGGCCCCTGGAGGCGAAGACGCTCTCAGCGTGGAAGGCGGAAATGGAGGCCACCGCTGAGAGACGGGGGAGGGACCCCCGGATCGCTGGTGCCATGGTGGACGCCAGCGTCGAGATCCCAGACCTGGTGACAAAGGGAGAGGTCCTCACCCTGGGGGCGAAGAAGGCCCTGGAGATCGGTTTCATTGACGGCTTGGCTGACGGCATACCCCAGGTGCTGGCAGCCCTGGGACTTGAGGGTGCCCAGGTGAGTGTGGCTGGGCCCACGCCCGCTGAGAGATTGGCGCAGACTGTCACGCACCCCGCTGTGGCGCCCATCCTCCTGACCGTGGGTTTCTTGGGACTCATCCTTGAGGTGTTCACGGCAGGGTGGGGCATACCGGGGACAGTTGGCCTTGTAGCGCTGTTTCTCTACTTTGGTGGGGCCCTCCTGGCGGGTGTGCCGGGGATCTGGATTGTAGCGATGTTCCTGGCCGGTGTGATACTGCTCTTCGTAGAGGCAGTGATCCCAGGCTTCGGTGTGTTCGGGTTGGCGGGCATAACAGCCATGATCATCAGTATCTACCTGGCTTCGGCCACGGATCCCCAGGCACTCCGGTCACTCATGGTGGCCGTGGTGGCCACTGTGGTGCTCGGCGCGGTGCTCGGCCGCTATGCCCTGAAAAAGGGCCTTTGGACAAGGCTTTCCTTGCCCATCTCCCTAAGCACGGAAGAGGGTTATGTGCCCACCGCCATCCGGAGAGACTTGGTGGGTAGACAGGGTGTTGCCCTTACCCCCCTCCGGCCGGCAGGGCTTGCCGACATTGAGGGTGAGCGCATCGATGTTGTCACTGAGGGGGGCTATGCCCTGGCAGGCGCTGGGGTGAGGGTGACCAAGGTGGAAGGCGGCAGGGTGGTCGTAAGGGTTCTCAAAGACGAAGAACTGGGAGGTCAGTGAAATGGAGGTCCTCATAAGCAGCGTCGTTTTCATTGCGGTTGCCGTGATAGCCCTATCCGTTCTCTTTAGCTTCATCCCCCTGGGTCTATGGATCTCGGCCCTGGCGGCTGGGGTCAAGATCAGCATAGTCACCCTCATCGGTATGAGGCTGCGGCGGGTTCCACCGGCACGGATCATCAACCCCATGATCAAGGCTAGCAAGGCAGGGCTGAACGTGAATATCAACAGCCTTGAGGCTCACTACCTGGCTGGTGGTAACGTGGACCGGGTGATAAATGCCCTGATCGCAGCACACAGGGCGGCAATAGACCTGGGGTTCGAGCGGGCAGCCGCCATCGACCTGGCTGGCCGCGACGTGTTGGAAGCGGTGCAGATGAGCGTGAACCCCAAGGTAATCGATACGCCGCTTGTAGCAGCGGTGGCCAAGGACGGCATCGAGCTAAAGGCAAAGGCAAGGGTGACAGTGAGGGCCAATATAGACCGCTTGGTGGGTGGCGCTGGCGAGGAGACCATCATAGCCCGGGTGGGAGAGGGAATGGTCACCACCATCGGCTCATCCTTGGACCACAAGGCGGTACTGGAGAACCCCGACTCCATCTCCCGGACCGTTCTCAACAAGGGCCTCGATGCCGGCACGGCCTTTGAGATACTGTCCATCGACATTGCCGACGTGGATGTTGGCCAGAACATCGGGGCGAGGCTGGAGACGGACAGGGCCGAGGCGGACAAGCGCATCGCCCAGGCCAAGGCCGAGGAACGCAGGGCCATGGCCGTTGCCAGGGAGCAAGAAATGAAGGCCGTCGTCCAGGAGATGAGGGCCAAGGTCGTGGAGGCTGAGGCCGAGGTGCCCCAGGCCCTGGCCTCAGCGCTGGAGAAGGGCAACATGGGAGTACTGGACTACTACAGCCTCCAGAATGTCATCTCCGACACCAAGATGAGGGAGGCCATCTCCCGGACTCAGGGAGCCCATGAGGCAAAGGGCCCCGAGAAGAAGTAGGGCGGTGACGGCATGGAAGGGATCCCATTACTGGTTATCCTGTTCATCCTGGCCAGGCTGCTCGCCCGGCTAGCCTCCAAGGGCGCCCCGCGCCGGGGCCCGGTGAGGAAGGCTGGGGAACCGGTGCCTTCTCCCTGGCTTGAGGAGTTGTTCGGCCAGCCCAAGCCACCCAGGACTCTACGTGTGGCACGGCCGCGGGTGACACCATCTGAATCGAAGGTTGCAGAAAGCAAGGGAGTTATGACGGGCGAGGGCTCAGCCCGGCAGACTGTCACGGTCCTAGAGGAGACCCTCGAGGCGCCGGCCCCCTCAGCGCCGGGGTTCCTTGCAGGTGTCAGCGGGGATGTGGCCAGGGGATTGGTCATGGCTGAGGTGCTGGGTCCACCCATGGCCCTGAGAAGGCAAGGACCACTGAGGGTGCGGTAACCAGGTAGGTATAGAAGGATGAGGCTCCCAGGCAAGTTCACGGGCAGGGGGTCTGGAGGTTACTACTTCCAGGCCCTTTTCTTACACAGAGAGGAAGACCTCCACGAGTTCAGGGTCAAACTGCGTGCCTGCGCACCCCTGGAGTTCTCGCAAGGCCTCTTCCTTGCCCTTGGTCTTGCTGTAGGGCCGGTCACTGGTCATGGTATCAAAGGCGTCCACGATGGCCAGGATGCGGCACTCCAGGGGGATTTCCTCACCCTTGAGCCCCAGGGGATAGCCGGTGCCGTCCCATCGCTCATGGTGCTTGAGGATGAGGTCTGCGATGCCCACCAGGTCTGGTGAGGATGACGCTATCCTGTAGCCCACTTCGGGATGCTGGCGCATGATCTCCCATTCCTTGTCATTAAGAGGGCTCTTCTTGAAGAGAATCCGGTCAGGTGTTCCTACCTTACCCAGGTCGTGTACCTGCGCCAGGAGGGAGAGGTTTGCCATCTGGGGCGAGGTCAGACCAATCTTCTTACCTACTTGGCTACACAGTTCCAGCAGCCTCTTGGCATGTCCCTCGGTGATGAAGTCCCGCTCAGCCAGGGCCGCCATGAGGGTCTGTATTATCCTGCCCCTGGCACTGGCACTGCGCTGGAGCTTATCCCGGTACATCAGGTCATCCGCCCGCTTGTAGGTGTCACTGAGGGGCGTATCTCGGCTTTCTAAGGTTGCCACTCCCAGGGAGACGCTCAAGGGCAGCTGGGATGGGTCCTGGTTGTACAGAGCGATGTTCTGCCTGATGCGCTCGGCGACACTCTCCCCACTCTCGGGACCGGTGCGGGGGAGCAGGGCGACGAATTCATCCCCTCCCACCCGGGCCAGGATGTCCGAAGCCCTTAAGGAATCCTTGAGGATGCCCATGGTGGCTACGAGAAGAAGATCTCCCTTGTCATGTCCCATGGTGTCGTTGACGAGCTTCAGGCCATCAAGGTCCGCCGAGATGATGGTTATCGGGAACTCCCTGCTGCCGCCCAGCCGCTTGAGTTCTTCCTCGAAGTAGGCGCGATTGTAAAGGCCTGTAAGCTGGTCGTGCAGGCTCACGTACTGGAGTTGTTCCTCATATCGCTTCCGCTCCGTAATGTCCCTGACGCACGCGACGACCTCCCCGTTCCCGCTGGCCTTCAGCCGGGCCTCGAAGTCCAGTACCCCCGCGGGAGTCTCCAGGCAGTACTCCAGGGCCTGCAGTTCCCCAGTCTCCAGGGCCAAATCTAGGCACGCGTGTACCTTACTAGCCAGTTCCCGGGGGAGAACCTCGTCCACGGTCTTGCCCAGAAGGCTGCTACGAGGCATGTACAACTTGGAGTCATCCTGCGTGAATACGTCAAGGTACCGCCCGTGCTGGTCGAAGCGGATAAGGGTATCGGGCATGGCCTCGATGATCGACGTCTTCAGGGCTTCGCTCTGCCTCAGTGTTTCTTCCGCCAGTTTTCGCTCGGTTATGTCCCGGGCGACGCCCTGCAGACCAACGGGTTGATCGTTTTCGTCCAGCAGGATCCTACCGGTGATCTCCACGGGGACTGCATGGCCGCCCTTGTGGATCACCTCCACCTCCCGGGTTACGCTGGACGGGATTAGGGACCTCGCCATGTTCCTACTGATCTCCGCCATGATGAGCCGGGCATTCTCCTCATCCACATGGTCCGTCAGCCTGGTGCCCTGCCACTCCTCAGGGGTATAGCCGGTTACCTGCTCTATAGAGGGGTTCACGTACTGGAAGACTAGGTCCGGCGTCATCATCCAGATGCAATCCACAGTATTGTCTGCCAGCAAGCGATACTTCTCCTCGGACGCTCGAAGGGTTTCCTCATGAAGCCTACGCTCAGAGATGTCCCGGACTGCCCCGTACAGGCGCAAGCCGCGAGGGTCTTCCGGGTCCTCGACGCACTCCGTGTAGTTGGTGATGTAAAGGGCCCGCCCGTCCTTGGTAAGAATACGGAATTCCCGGGTGTCCGACTCTCCCGGTGCCAGCCGGTCCAGGGCCTCTGTGGCCGCGTCGCGGTCCTCGGGGTGAGCCGCGAAGAGCCAGCAGTGCTGCTCCTGGAGGTCATCCCGGGAGTAACCTGTAAGATTGAAAAAGGCATCGGTGATCCAGTCTACTTTGTACCCCTGGCTCCCCGTGTGAACACAGGAATAGGAGAAGTCAGCGCTAAGCCTGGCCACGGCACGGTACTGGGTCTCGGAGCGACGGAGCGCCTTCTCAGCCTCCGTGCGTTCCACCACCTTCCACGCGGCATCCATCAGGAGGGTGAGCTGGAGCACATCGGTCTGGTCGTAGTCAGATTCCTTGTTCCCCATCCCGACCACAGCCACAATGCGGTCCTCGCTGAATACCGGGATCGCCATGAACCTTTCCAGCCTGGCGTGTCCTTTGGGTAAGCCCTTCTTAAGGGGGTCAGGTGCCTCGAAGTCGTTTAGGATGACCGGCTTCCTCTGGCGAACCGCCTCGGCCCAGAAGCCGGGCTCCTCCAGGGTGTAGACGTGCCTGTGCCTCTGGGCTGTCTTGCACTCTACTATCACCCCTTCGGACCGGGCGTTCAGGGTGAACTCTCTCCTGTCCTCGGCGTAGTTGTATAGGAATCCTATCTTGCTGCCTGTTAGCTTGAGAGCCTCTTCCAGGGTGAATTCCAGGAGGCCCTGGATGGAATTGGATTTGTACTGGAATATCTCCACCAGGCTCTCAAGGCGGGCCTTGTTGCGTTTGGTTTCTTCCTCTGCCCACCGGCGGGCGGTGGTGTCGGTTCCCACACCCAAGACCACCGGGGTTTCCCCCCATACGCCCGGGGTGGCGGTGAGGTCCATGGTCTTTGCCCGGCCGTTGACGCAGTGTTCTATCTCGGTCCTGCCGCCCCTCTTCACCATGCGGAGGAAGGCCTCTACTGCCCCTTGACCGCGCTTTCCCGGCCAGACCATGTCCTTGATGTTCCGGGACAGGAGTTCCTCCCGGGTGCACTCGAAGAAGTGCAGTGCAGCCTCGTTGCCATCAACGTAGTTGCCCTCGCTGTCCATAACCAGGATGGGGTTGGAGGTTCTCTCAAACAGCGTGCGGTACTGCTCCTGGCTCTCCTGGAGGGCCTTCTCTGCCTTCTTCTGCTGCGTTACCTCAAAGGCCACCTCCAGGCCGCCAATGATGTTCCCCTCGGCGTCCCGGACGGGATTGCCTATGACCTGCCAAGAGCGCCCGTCCGGGGTCACCGTCTCTTGAGTCCTGACACCACCCAGCCTCATGGCCTCAATCACGCAGCAGTCCTCGCAAGGCCCTTCCTGGTTCCGCCACACTTGATAGCAGCGTCGCCCTATGTAGCCCTGGGGGCCCAGCCCCATGTACTCCCTGGCCTCCAGGTTGGCCCAGATGATGCGCATGTCAAGGTCGTAGTACGTGACGAGTTCTGTTAGGCTGTCGAGGATCAGTGTCCTCTCCTGCTGTGACTTCAGCAGTTCCTCCTCAGCCAGGCACCGCTTCTTCTCGCTCATGTCGAACTCCATGGCAAAGGAGATGTCCCTGGCCATCTCGTCCATCACGTGGCTCTCTTCCTCGTCAAAGAAGTCAGGATCTGTAGCCCAGAGCACCAGGGCGCCCTTGACCTCACCAAAGACCAAAAGGGGGAATGCTGCGGCGCTGCCGCCGGTTATCCCGGTGCTCTCTCCGTGCCATGGTGCCGTACAGCCCTTCTTCCCGAGGGGGCTGCAGACGCGGGGAGCCCCCTCCTCAAGGGAAAGTCGCACGGTGGAGCAGCTGCGAGGGTCATAAGAAGAACCGGGCCCCGGGTCCAAGGGGAGGTTGCCTGTGCCGGCATGCACTGCCAGCTCCAGGGAACCGGTCTCCTCGTTCACCAGCCCGAACCAGACGGCCCGTATTCCACCCTTTTCCACGGCTAGCCTGCAGGTTTCCCGCATGATCTCCCCGGGGTTGCGGGAACGCACGATGGTCTGGTTCACGTCGCTGAGGAGTGCATACAGCCGGTTAAGCTTCTTGATGCGTGCCTGTGCCCTCTTGAGTTCGGTCACATCGCGCCCTATGCCGACAACACCGGTCACGACACCGCCTGCGTCCAGTAATGGGGAAAGGGATATCTGGAAGAAGTATGTGCCGCCTTCCCCTGTTACGGACCATTCATATACCACGTCCTCACCGGTAAGAGCCCTGGCGCTGGCCTCCTCATGTGCCCGGGCTAGGTCCGGTTCGAGCAGCTCCCTGGCACGCCTTCCCAGGAAGTACTCCCGGGACAGGCCGAAGCGCTCCGGCCACTTCCCGAATATCCCGGTGTAGCGTTGCTCACCGTCAAGGGTGAAGATGATGTCTGGCATGGAGTCGACCACAGCCTTGAGCCCTCGCCCTTCATCACCCAACTCCTTCCACCTGCCTCACCCCTGGATGGTTTTACTAGCAGTATCGTGTCGTTCCCAGATCATGTTTAGCTCAGTCGCAACGTCTACCAGGTTGCTCTTTCGCCGTCATGGGGCTGGCATCCTCTATCGGCAGTGCCAGGTATGGGTTTTTCTGGGAATGGCCGGGCTTTGCCGGGTAGATTTGGAGAGTAAGCCTGCTCTTCATGGGGAGGTCGTGAAGGGCAATTTCCCGTTGGTCCCCTCTTCTGGTGAAGGGACCGGTGGGCGCTGTGTGCCTGCAAGGTCTTTCACGCCACATTGACTCCGGTAAGGGGATAGAGCGTGCCGCCAGGATAGGGGGAAGAGGGGACCGGTCTTGATAGAGTAGGCCGGCCTCTTTCAAGGCCCGCCCCTCAATGAACGGCTCATGTGGTTTTCCCACGAACCGCTCTACGTTGCTTACTCTCGAACGTCTGGAGCCGTTCCTGTGCACGGTCGTAGGCTTGAGCCCTTCGAGCCCAGTACTCCACATCGCCAGCCTTCCTTCGGCGCTGAGCCGCGGCCGCCATGCTCCTACGGTGCTTGATCACCGTTAGGAAGTCTTCGTCAGACATCGCTTCACTGGCGGTGGCGTCCCGAATGATCCGCTCGGCGTAAGCAAGTCCCGCCCCAACTGGAGGGGTATGGCAGGGACTATTTACCGTCCCTGAAGTGCATGAAACCCCGGTGCGCCTGGCGCGCGTCCAGCACTGTCACGAAGGCCGTGGGGTCCTTCCGGCGGATGAGGGACATTATGCGGGGGTAGGATTGCCTTTCAATAGTGCTGAAGAGCAACTTTATGGGCCCTTCGCGACCCTCGCCGTCCAGCATGGTCACCCCGAAGCCCGCCTCCCTCAGCTCCTTGGCCATCTCCTCAGGCAAGCGCTCCTTGGTGACCATCTCCACTGTATAAAAGCCAGCACCCATGCGGTCCTCCAGCAGGCTCCCCACGTAGGTGCCCACGGAAAAGCCCCCGGCGTAGAGGATCAGGTTCAGGGGGTCGTCAAGGGCGGTTATAATCCTGCCCAGCACCAGGACGTAGATGACACAATGGGCAAAGCCCATCAAGGACGCCTCGAGTTTCCGTCCCTTGACCGAGAACAGGCAACGCAGGGTGAATAAGGCTATACCTATGATCCGGGCGAAGAATACCAGCAAGTAGCCAAGAATAATCCCCAGGTCAGGCAAAATCCCTTCCCCGCTTTCGTGTCCAGGCCACCCGCGTGTGAAACCGGCGGGCATCAACTCGCTCTCCCTAGTAGATTTCTACCTCGCGGCCATATCCCCTGCACTCAGCCCCGTGATTAGACAGATTGCGCGGGTGCCCTATTCCAAGTAGTTTACCAGGGGCCCAAAGGGCTGGGGAGGCATCCTGCCATTCCCAGGGAGCGGTTCGGGCGTCCTCGATGCTGGGCGGCCGCCGTGTTGGTCAAGTGAGGCCAAACCCCACATATACTGTAATCTGAAAGGACGTGAAGCCATTGGGGAAACCACGGGGGAGCAAAGACCGAGAACTCAGGAAGCGCCTGGCTCACCTCTTGGACCTTCCTGACGACCTGCTCATGGACCTCCCCCGGCTCCACCTCCTGGGCAACGTGGAGCTCACCATCACAAACCACCGGGGTGTGATAGAGTACACCCCGGCCAGGGTCGTTGTGGGGGTGAGCGAGGGTCAGGTAGAGGTGTCCGGGGAGGGGCTCTCCATCGCCCACGTGCTCCCCGAGGAGCTCTGCATCGTGGGAAGGATCAGCTTCTTGTGCATGACCTGAAGGGGGCGAGCGCCTTGAGGGGGAGGGTGTGGAGGTACATCGACGGCAGCGTGAGCCTTCTCCTGGAGGGAGGCTCCCCCGAGCGGTTCCTGAACCTTGCCATGTCCCAGGGCATATACCCCTGGGACATGCGGTACGTCGAAGGCGCCCTCATCCTCTCAGTTCCTGCCAGGTGCTTTGGGCAACTGAGGGGAATAGCTAAGACCTCCGGCTGCCGGATCCGGATTACGGGCAAGTACGGCCTCCCCTTTGTCCTGGTCAAGGCCAGGCGCCGCCGGATGCTACTTGTGGGTGGCATCCTCTGTGCCGGGGCGATCTACATCATGGCCTCCATGGTATGGTTCATTGAGGTCACAGGCCTGGAGAGGATACCGCCCGAGGCTGTGCTGAAGGCCGCCAGGGGCCAGGGTCTTGCCCCTGGCACCCTTCGCAGCCGGCTGGATGTGGACGCCACCAGGAATGCCATTCTCCTTGAGACACCGGGCCTATCATGGGTAGGCATTCACCAGAAGGGCACCCTGGTGGTAATCGAGGTGGTCGAAAAGACCCTGCACCCAGACCCCTCCCAGGAGGAGCAGCCTGGTCCCATTGTGGCAAGGGACGACTCCTATGTCGTGGATGTCTTGGCCCTGCGGGGAAGGGCCGTGGTGGAGCCCGGGACCCTGGTGCGCAAGGGAGACGTGCTCATCGAGCCTGACCCGGAGACGGGAATGTCCCGGGGGATTGCCAAGGGCAAGTTCTGGTACCAGGGCTACGGGGAGTGTGGCTTTAGCCGCACCTGGACCGAGAGGACGGGAAGGAGCTCGAGGGGATATGTCTTGAAATGGAACGGCAGGGAGATACTGAACACGAGGAGGCCTGCATTCGCCCGGTTCGAAGAGGAGGCAACCGTGTGGGCCCTTCCTTCCTGGAGGAATCTGAATCTGCCCGTCGAACTCCATAGCGTAGAATACTACGAGATCAGGGTAATCCAGGAAACGCTCAGCCGCGAGATGGCCAGGCGGGTAGCCCTGAACAACGCGCTCAAGGCGGCCAGGGAGGTGCTGCCCCCGGGGGCCGAGAGGTCCGTGATCTGGGGAGAGGTGGCGGGTGAAGGCCCGGAACACATCGCCGCCAGGGTGACCATGGAGACCCTAGAGGACATCGCAGCTAGGCCGGGCGGGATCCAGTAGGATACGGGAGGTATTGGTGCCTATTGAGCACGAATAATGGGGCCGAGGCCCACGTGCTTCTGGAGGATAACGAGGAGGCCTTCCGGGTACTGGGCAGGCACGATCAAACGCTGAAGGCTGTGGAGAAGAGCTTCCAAGTGAAGATAGTGCCCCGGGGCAACGAGCTCATAATCACGGGGGACCCACAAGAGGTGGAGAGGGTTGCCACCCTTTTTCATCGCCTCCAGGATCTTTGCCGTTCCGGGAACGACCTTGGGGCAGCCGAGATTCGCTATGCCATTGAGCTCACCAAGTCCGGGGACGGCAGCCGACTCCGCGACATCTTCACCGACGTAATAGTGATTTCGGCCCGGGGCAAGCAGATCAAGCCCAGGACACTGGGGCAGAAGGAGTACGTGGAGGCCATTCGCAGGGACAACCTGGTATTCGGGATTGGGCCTGCGGGTACCGGGAAGACCTTTCTCGCCGTGGCCTGCGCTGTGCGGGCCTTCAAGAACCGGGAGGTGGGCAGGATCATCCTGACCCGCCCCGCGGTGGAGGCCGGAGAGAGGCTGGGCTTCTTGCCCGGGGACATCCAGGAGAAGGTGAACCCTTACCTAAGGCCGCTGTACGATGCCCTCTTTGAGATCTTGGGCATGGAGACCTTTGAGAAGTACGTAACCAGGGGCCTCATCGAGATCGCCCCCCTGGCCTACATGAGGGGGCGCACCCTGGATGATTCCTTCGTGATCCTGGACGAGGCCCAGAACACCACGTCTGAGCAGATGAAGATGTTTCTCACGCGGCTGGGCGTAGGCTCCAGGGCTGTCGTTACCGGTGATATAACGCAGGTGGACCTGCCCAAGGGGATCTCCTCGGGCCTGGACCAAGCCAGGGGAATCCTCCGGGACATCGAGGGCATATCCTTCACATACCTCACGGACAGCGACGTGGTTAGGCACGAGCTGGTCCAGAAGATAATCAAGGCCTACGAGAGATTCCAGGACAAGCGCCAGTCCGAGGACGGATAGGGCAAGGGGGCGGTAGTGTGGCGCTGGTTGGCCCTGGGAAGGCAAAAGATGCTGTCACGCCCCGCTTTACCCAGAGGGATTCGGTTTTCCGCAGGCTACTCGTGGGCGTGGTGCTGTTCCTGGTGTTCTGGGCCGTGCTCTACGGGAACGTTCTTCCTGACCGGGTAGTCCTGGAGGTGGGCGAGGCTTCTCCTAGTGACGTTCCCGTACCCCGTGAAACCGTGAACCGGCTTGAGACGGAACGGCTGAGAAAGGAAGCCGCCGATGCCATTCCCGACGTGTATCACGAGGATTCCTCGGCGCTGGGAGAGGCCCTGGAGGAAATAAAAGCGGCCTTCGCTGGGGTCGAGGCCATCCTGGCTGACGTTGAACTGGGTGAGGAGGCAAAGCTCATCGCCCTTCAGGAGGGCTGGGGTTCTCACTTCCCCGAGGACACCCTTGCCAGCCTGGCCCTGGTGAGCCCCCAGGAACTGGCTGAGGCCAGGGTAGCTATGGAGGCACTGGTCACGACGTTGATGGTGTCTGGGATCAAGCCGGATACCCTGGAAAACTACAGGCGCCAGGTGGACATGGAGACTGAGGCCATGGCGCTGCCGGGCGAGCTGAAGCAGTTCTCCGCATGGGTGGCGAAGTCATCCCTCAGGGCAAACCTGGTATACAATGCCCAGGAGACTGAGGCCCGCCGCCAGGCCGCCATAGAACAGGTGCTCCCGGTGAAGCTGGCCAGGGGCGAGGTAATCGTCAGGAAGGGCCAGAAGGTTACTGAGGATCACATGGCACTCCTGGAGGACCTGGGGCTGGTACACTCCGGCCCAGACATATCCGACCTGGTGGGCTCAGGGCTCCTCAGCGGGATCCTGGTGGGTTCCGTGGCCCTGTACCTGAGGCTGTTCAACAGGGATGTCTCCGAGAGCGAGTCGCGGCTGGTCCTCCTCGGTTTGATGGCGGCTGTCACACTCCTCATCGCCCAGGTCTTCCAGCCCATCTCTGGCTTCCTGGCACCAGTGGCGGCGGGAACCATGCTCATGGCCACCCTAATCGAGCCGCGCCTGGCGGTGGTATCAGGGGTGATCCTCAGCGTCATGGTATCGGTCATGAACGGCTGGGACATGAGGTTCTTCCTGGCGGGAACCGTGGGGGGCCTCATGGGCGTCCTGGGTGTCTCCAGGGTGGGGCAGCGCTCCGATTTCATGAGAGCGGGCTTCCTGGTAAGCAGCGCGGTGGTAGCGGTTGTTGTTACCTCCCACCTGATAATGGGTGCATCCCTGAGCGACCTGGCCTCATGGAGGAGCCTCCTCTGGGGTGCCCTCAACGGCATTGTCTCGGCCATACTTACCATGGGATGCCTCCCATATCTTGAAATCCTCTTCCAGGTGATGACCCCCATGAAGCTGATCGAGCTCTCGAACCCCAACAGGCCACTCTTACGGAGGCTTCTCATGGAGGCCCCGGGCACGTATCATCACAGTGTCATGGTGGCAAACCTGGCGGAGGCGGCCACCGAGGCCGTTGGAGGGGATTCCCTGCTGGCCAGGGTAGGTTCGTACTACCATGATGTGGGGAAGGTCAAGCGCCCCTACTTCTTCATTGATAACCAGTTCGGACTGGAGAACCCCCATGACAGGCTGTCTCCCAGCCTGAGCACCCTGATCGTGACCTCCCATGTCAAGGATGGGTTGGAACTAGCGCGGGAGCACAAGGTTCCCGAGCCTGTCCAGGAATTCATAAGGAGCCATCACGGCACCAGCCTCGTCTCATACTTCTACAGCCGGGCCGCGGAGGAAGGAAAATGCGAGGGCGTGCCGGAATCCGACTTCCGCTACGACGGCCCGAAACCCAGCACCCGGGAGACCGCCATCGTTATGCTGGCGGATGGCGTGGAGGCAGCCGTGAGGTCCCTGACCAAGCCCACTCCGGCACGGGTGGAGGGCGTGGTGAAGAAGATAATCAAGGAAAGGCTGTACGATGGCCAGCTGGATCACAGTGATCTTACCTTCAAGGACCTGGATGCCATCGGGGATGCCTTCGTGAAGGCCCTTTCCGGGATGTTGCACCCTCGCATCGAGTATCCTGAGAGCGTGCTCCGGGAGATGGAGAGGCAAAAGAACGGCGCCAAGATCTCCGCACACGGCCAGGGCTGATCTCTACTGGCTGCCATCCAGTGGCGCCCGTGAGAGGGGAATCCAAGCCCAATGGAAGTGGTTTGCATAGATAGGCAGGACAAGGTGCCGCTGGGCAAGGGGGTGCGGGACCTGGTCCGGAGAGCCGCCCGGGAGGCGGCTCGCGTCGCTGGCGGGGAGATCAAGGGCGAGCTGAGTGTTGCCTTAATGGATGATGAGACCATTACCGAGTTGAACCGGCGTTTCCTCGGGCACGACTACCCCACGGACGTCCTGGCCTTCCCTCCCGGGGAGACTAGGCCCGGGCGCAGCGCCAGGGTTGCCGGGGACATTGCTATCTCTGTGGAGACCGCATCGCGCCAAGCCCAGGAGTATGGTATAACCCTGGACCAGGAGATCGCCCTCCTGGTGGCCCATGGTGTGCTCCACCTCCTGGGCTATGATGATGCGCCCGGCATGGAGGAAGAAATGAGAAAGAAGGAGGCCCAGGTGCTTTCGGCCCTGGGGTATGGGCAACGGGAATGAAGCGCAGAGTCCTTGCGGAGTCCTTCGCCTTTGCCCTGGAGGGTGCCGCTTACGTGTGGCGTACCCAGCGGAACGCCAGGATTCACGCCTTCTTGGGATACCTGGCCATCAGTCTTGCGCTGATCCTGGGTGTGGGCCGGCTGGAGCGGCTTCTGGTGGTGCTTGCGGTGACCTCGGTGGTTGTAGTGGAGCTGCTCAACACCGCTATTGAGGCATCCGTTGACATTCACGTGAAGGGGTATCATTGCCTAGCCAAGACCGCCAAGAATGTGGCGGCCGGGGGTGTGCTGGTGACGGCGGCCATGAGTGTGGTTGTGGGATTGGAGGTGTTCGGTCCTGAGCTGAAAAGACTCCCGGAGGCGGTCCAGGCTTGGGCCCGGTCATCACCCCTGCTGTTTTACCTGTGGGTTTCCGGTGCAATCCTCTTTGCCAGGGAGGCTTTGAGGAGCGGGAAAGGAGGCTAGGGAGATGGTCATGGCAAGACAGTACCTGGGCTTTCTCCTGGCGCTGGCGGTAGGGATAGTGGGCCTTTCCAGCTGCGGCCAGAACCGGAATAAGCCGGTGGAGGTGCCCGAGGAGCCTCCGGATGAGAATGAGGTTTCCGCTCCAGAGCCCGTGCCCTTCCGGTGTCCCTTGGATGGAACCGCCGTAGATGAGGAGGTCCTGGGGCTCAGGGCAGTGGCTGTCTCGGTGGACAATCACCCTGAGGCGAGGCCGCAGGCGGGACTCTCCGAGGCCTGCCTGGTTTATGAACTCCCGGTGGAGGGCGGGCTCACGCGCTACCTCGCCGTCTACCTCCACGGCCTGCCGGAGACGGTGGGCCCGGTAAGGAGCGCGCGTCCCTACTTCCTGGACTATGCATCGGGCCATGAGGCAGTGCTGGTCCATGCCGGGGCCAGCCCGGCCGCCAGCCAGGAGATGGAAAAGATGAGGTTTCCCAGCCTCAACGATATGAAGGGAGACCGGGTCTTCTGGCGTTCCCCGGACCGCAACATGCCACACAACCTCTACAGCGGCATGACGAAGATCCGTGATGTCCTGGTGAGCATGGGGATGGAGGGGGTCACCACCTCGAGTCACCCCTTTGAGGTGGGCAAGGCCCCCCGGGGCGCCCCCTCAGAGAGCCTCTCTATCCAGTACCCTGGAGATGGCCCAAAGGTTGAGTTCACCTATGATAGCGCTGGCCTTCACTACCGCCGGAGCGTGAACGGCCAGCCCGACACCGACCTGGCGGGAGGCGATCCCCTCCTTGCCAGGAACGTGGTGGTGCAGTTCGTGAAGGCCTGGATCATCCCAGGTGACCCCGAGGGCCGGATGGATGTGGAATCCTGGGGAGAGGGGAAGCTTCTGGCCTTCTCCGAGGGGTGCGTCAGGGAGGGCACGTGGAAGAGACAGGACCGCCTTGCCCCTCTGGTATTCCTGGATGAAGCAGGGGAGAGCCTGGTGCTGGTCCCGGGGCAGACCTGGGTGGAGGTCGTCCATGACAAGGTTGTGGTGAAATACCAGTGAAAGACGAGGGCAAGGAGGGGTGAGACTGGCCGAGTTCCGATCGGGTTTCGCGGCGGTGGTGGGCCGGCCCAACGTGGGGAAGTCCACCCTGGTAAACACACTGGTAGGGCATAAGGTGGCCATCGTGTCTCCGAAGCCCCAGACAACACGGGACCGCATATCCGCGGTGCTCACTGGGCCAGACTACCAGGTGGTGTTCGTGGATACGCCTGGCATCCACAAACCCCAGCACCGGTTGGGAAGCCACATGGTGAACACCGCCATCTCAACCCTTTCAGGCGTGGACATTGTCCTCTTTGTCGTGGAAGCGCACCGCCCGGCGGGGAAGGGGGACCTTTACGTCTCTGAAAGGCTGGGGGATATCCCTGTCCTGCTGGTGGCGAACAAGATGGACCTGGTCAGGGGTGGCAGCTTGGTGGCCCTGGAGAACTATACCAGCCTGCTATCTCCAGGGTGGGGCTTCCTGGCTGTGTCTGCCGTCACCGGCCAGGGCCTTCCCTTGCTCTTGGGGAGGGTAAGGGAGGCGATGCCCCCAGGCCCCGCCTACTACCCTGAGGATGCCGTCACGGACAGGTCCGAGCGCTTCATGCTGGGTGAGCTGGTCAGGGAGAAGGTTCTCAGCCTCTGCCGGGATGAGGTTCCCCATTCGGTGGCTGTGAGCGTGGAGGGTGTCTCCCCCAGGCCCAATGGCGTTACATACGTGGCGGCCACAGTAGTGGTGGAGAAGACCTCTCAAAAGGGCATAATCATAGGAGAGGGCGGCAGGATGCTCAGGGAGATAGGGCGCTTGGCCCGGGTAGACATGGAGAGACTACTGGGAAATCAGGTATACCTTGACCTCTGGGTGAAGGTGAAGGAGGAGTGGAGGAACCGGGAGGCCTTCCTAAGGTCCCTCGGGTACGACGGTTCCAGGCTCTAGAGGTTGTCCCGGGACGCCTGGATGAGCCAGGAGCAGATAGGTCCGCCCATATGGGCGAGGCCTTTTGTTTTCCTTGATTTACTGCTATAATACGGGGGGCAGGGCCCGGGAGGCCCCACGTCCAGCTGAAGGGGGGGCGCGCGAGTGAGACTAGACATGGAACTAGTGAACAGGATCCAGGATCTGGTGGACGCGGGGAGGCGGGAGGAGCTGTGTGCCATCCTAAAGGATCTCCACCCAGTGGACCTGGCGGAGCTCCTGGCCCAGATGGATTCCGACACTGCCAGGGCCTACGTGCTCCTACTGCTGCCAGGCGAGGATGCCGCCCTGGTAATGCAGGAACTGGAGTACGATGTCCAATCCCGCCTCCTTGAGACCCTAGAACCCTCCCAGGCCTCAAGGGTTCTAGAGGAAATGTCCAGCGATGACCTGGCGGACCTCCTGGCCCAGGTGCAGCCGGGCAGGGCCCAGGAGATCATGGAGCTCCTGGAGGACGCCGAGGATGTCAGGGAACTCCTCACCTACAAGGAAGACAGCGCTGGCGGTATCATGACCACTGAGTTCATAGCCCTGCAAGAGGACATGACAGCCCATGAGACCATAGAAACCCTGCGGCGATTGGCGCCAGATGCCGAGACCGTTTACTACCTCTATGTCATCAACGGGGGAGGACGCCTCACCGGGGTGCTCTCCCTGAGAGACCTCATAGTCGCCCAGCCCCAGGTGCTGCTCAAGGACATCATGGAGACCAACGTCGTGAGCGTGGATGTCACCACAGACCAGGAAGAGGTTGCGAAGGTGGTATCCAAGTACGACCTCCTGGCCGTGCCGGTGGTGGGCCACGATGGGGTGCTTGAGGGGATCGTCACCTTCGACGACGTCATAGACGTGCTGGAGCAAGAGGCCACCGAGGACATCTACCGCATGGCTGGAGCAGGTTCCGGTGAGGCTGACGACCTGGTGAAGGGAGGTCCCTGGCTCAGGATGGGCAGGCGCCTGCCCTGGCTCGTCATCCTGCTGTTCGTTGGCTTCCTGTCGGCAAATGTCATCAGGGGGTTTGCCTCTACGCTGGAAAGTGTTGTGGCGCTGGCCTACTTCATCCCCGTTCTCATAGACATGGGCGGGAACGTGGGCACCCAGTCCTTCGCTGTCGTGGTCAGGGGGCTGGCCACAGGCGAGGTGGAGCGAAAGGACCTCATCCGCGTGATGCTCCGGGAGGCCCAGGTGGGCGTGCTGCTGGGCGTGGCCTGCGGCACCCTGGTGGCACTGGCAGCCTTCATGTGGCAGGGCTCGCCCATCCTGGGGGCCGTCGTAGGGCTGTCCATGAGCCTGACACTGTTGATCGCAGCAGTTGTTGGGGCAGTGGTTCCCATGGTGGTTGACCGGTTCGGGATGGACAGTGCTGTTGCGTCAGGCCCCCTCATCACCACCATCATTGACGTGAGCGGGCTTCTTATATACTTTTCCATGGCCACCAGCCTCATGGAGAGACTCATCTAGGGATACAACCCCATTTCCGGGCCATGATAGAGGTGACGGCATGGGTCCCTACAAGGCTCGGGCCATAGTTCTCAAGTCCAGGGACTTCCAGGAGGCCGACAGGGTAGTAACCCTGTTGTCCGACCGGCACGGCAAGATCGAGGCAGTGGCCAGGGGGGCCAGGCGGACCAGGAGCCAGCTAGGCGGGGCCACCCAGCCCTTTTGTCTAGTGACAGCCTCGTTCTACCCTGGGAAGACCATGGATACCATGAGTCAAGCCGAGGTAACCGAGGGGTTCAGGGTTCTCCGGGAGGACCTGGAACTCCTGGCGAACGCATCGTACTTGTGCGAGCTTGTGGACGAGTCCATGGGTCTTCGTGATGCCACCCCAGGGGCCTATCCCTTGTTGCTGAAAGCCTTTGGCCTGCTCAGGGATGGGCACCCGCCGGCCACGGTGAGGCATATGTTCCAGCTGAGGTTCCTAGGGATCCTGGGCATTGGGCCCGGGCTGGATCGTTGCCTGGGATGCGGCAGGGAGGTTTTAGACCCCTTCTTCTCCCCGGGGCAGGGTGGCGTGCTCTGCCACACCTGCGGGTCAGGCCAAGGGGCCGGGCGCCTCTCCCGGCAGGCGCTGGAGTGCATGAAGGCCCTGTTGAGGCTTGAACCTGGTCTTTCAGGGCGCCTGGTCATAGATGCCCGGACTGAACGGGAAATGTGTCTTGCCCTGGACGGCTACATCCTCTGGCACCTGGACAAGAAGCTGAAATCCCTCAGTTTCCTCAAACAGCTGGGAGCTCGGGAGGAGCAAGGTGATAGATGTGGAAGAAGCACTGAAGAAGAGAGGTGATAGATGTGGAAGAAGACCTGAAGAAGGTTGAGCTGGTCAAAGAGAAGGCCAAGGTGGGATGGGCCGAGGCCAGTGAGGCCCTGGAGGCCGCCGGCGGCGATATTGTTGGAGCCCTGGCCTGGCTGGAGGAGCGGGATAAGAGGTCTACCTGGACAGAGAGACTGGCCGTGCAGGGTGAGGAGATCATTAACGTCTTCTCCCGTGTTATAAGGGAGGGGAACGTCACCCGGGTGGTCCTGAAGAAGGATGACAGGGTGGTGCTGGATGTGCCCCTAACCCTTACCCTGGTCGGCGTGGTGCTGGCGCCCGCCCTGGCCATCCTGTCCATGCTTGTGGCCCTGGGCTCCCAGTGCAGCATGGAGCTGGAACGCTGGGGAAAGCGAGGCCAAGGGGCGGCAGAGACCGCCAAGAAGGAATGGCGCCAGGAGGAGGAGTAAGAGGAGACGAGGCTCTAGAAACACTTGTCCCTGGCATTTTGTATAGAGTGGCTGTGAACGGGAAAAGTAGCGGGGAACCAGGCTCAGAGAGCCGGGTGGCTGGGTGTGAGCCCGGACCTGGAGAGCCGTGAAGGCGCCCGGGAGCCTGAGGAAGAACCCCCGGCAAAAACCGGGGCAGTAAAACCTCGGAAAAGAGAGGGCCCTTCGGGGTCAAACAGGGTGGAACCGCGGGAGAGGCCTCCCGTCCCTGTCAGTCAACCTGGCTGGGATGGAGGCTTAAGTTTTACGTGAGGAGGTATGGGAGTGTACTTCCAGGACATGGTCATCGCGCTGGAACGCTACTGGGCCGAGTACGGTTGCGTCATAGCCCAGCCCTACGATGTGGAGAAAGGGGCGGGCACAATGAATCCCTCCACATTCCTGAGGTCCCTGGGGCCTGAGCCATGGAAGGTGGCCTACGTGGAGCCTTCTCGCAGGCCTGCCGATGGGAGATACGGCGAAAACCCTAATCGCCTGTACCAGCACCACCAGTACCAGGTTGTCCTGAAACCCTCCCCAGATGATGCCCAGGGTGTCTACCTGGAGAGCCTGAGGGCCATAGGCATCGATCCCCTCGCTCACGACATTCGCTTCGTTGAGGATGACTGGGAGGCTCCCACGCTTGGGGCCTGGGGCCTGGGGTGGGAGGTTTGGCTGGATGGCATGGAGGTCACACAGTTCACCTACTTCCAGCAGGTCGGGGGGATTGACTGCCGCCCCGTGCCCGTTGAGCTCACCTATGGCCTGGAGCGCCTGGCCGCCTACATCCAAGGGGTGGACAACGTGTTCGAGATCATGTGGGCGCCGGGGATAAGCTACGAGCAACTGTTCCGGCCCAATGAGACCGAGCAGTCACGCTACAGTTTCCAGGAGGCAGATGTGGACATGCTGGAACACAGCTTCGGGGTATATGAGGCTGAGGCCAGGCGGCTGGCTGAGGGGGACATGGTGCTGCCCTCATATGACTACGTACTGAAGTGCTCCCATACCTTTAACCTGCTGGATGCCAGGGGGGCCATCAGTGTGACTCAGCGCACCGGCTACATTGCCAGGGTGAGGGGCCTGGCCCGCCTGGTGGCCCAGGCCTACCTAAGGCAAAGGGAGAGCCTGGGCTATCCCCTCCTGAAGGAGGTGTCCTAGTTGAGACAGCTTCTTCTGGAGATCGGCTGTGAGGAGATACCCGCAGGTTTCATGCCCGGGGCCTTGAGGGCCTTGGAGGATGCCACGGCCCGGGCGCTGGAGGCCGCACGCCTGCCCTTTGAGAGGGTAAGGGCGGTTGGCACCCCGCGGAGGCTTGCTGTCATGTGCTCCAGGGTGGCAAAAGACCAGGAAGACCAGGTGGTAGAGGTGAAGGGGCCCCCTGAGGCGGCGGCCTTTGACACCAGAGGCGTGCCCACCCGGGCGGCGGAGGGGTTCGCGCGCTCGCAAGGGGTCGGCGTGGGAGACCTGGTGGTCAAGGAGTTAACCCAGGGAAGGTACGTCTTCGCGCTGCGGCAGGAGAAGGGCCGGGGTGCCCTGGAGGTCCTGCCCGGTGTCCTGGCCTCCATAGTGGAGCAGGTGGAGTTCCCCAAGAGCATGAGGTGGGGAAGGGGCGAGTTCAGGTTCGCACGCCCTATCCGCTGGCTTGTGGGGATGTTCGGTTCCGATACCGTGGCCTTCCAGGCGGCAAACCTCAGAGCAGGTAATCTCTCCAGGGGACACCGGTTCCTCTACCCTGAGCCCTTCCCGCTCAATTCGGCCCAGGACTACCCCGAGGCCTTGAGGGAAAGGGGCGTCATAGTGGACCAGGATGAGCGCATGGCGGCCATCCTGCGGGGCGTGGCATCTGCCGCCCGTGAGGCTGGAGGCAGGCCCCGGGTGGACGAAGACCTCCTGGGGGAGGTAGCGTACCTCGTGGAGAACCCGGTTGCGTTCTGGGGATCCTTTGACCCCTCCTACCTGACCCTCCCGGAAGAGGTCCTTGTGACCTGCATGAAGCATCACCAGAAGTACTTCCCGGTGGAGGCTGGTGACGGGGGACTCCTGCCCCGTTTTGTGGCTTTGAGGAACGGGGGCACGGAGGGCCTTGACCTGGTGCGCATTGGAAACGAGCGCGTCCTCAGGGCACGGCTGGCTGATGCCCGCTTCTTCTTCGAGGAAGACTCCAGGACGACCCTGGAGGAACGGGTACCCGAACTGGACCGGGTTACCTTCCAGGAGACCCTGGGTTCCATGGGTGACAAGGCCAGGCGTCTCCAGGGGCTTGTGGGGGATCTGGGTGCCAGGGCTGGATTGGATGAGGGCACCCTTGACCGGGCACGAAGGGCGGCGATTCTCTGCAAGGCGGACCTGGTCACCCACATGGTGGTGGAATTCCCCGAGCTCCAAGGCGTGATGGGCAGGGAATACGGGCTCAGGTCGGGTGAGGACCCCAGGGTCGCCACGGCCATCTTTGAGCACCACCTGCCGCGCTTCTCCGGGGACCCGGCGCCCCAGTCCAGGGAAGGCGCCCTCCTTGCACTGGCGGACAAGCTGGACACCGTAGTAGGGTGTTTCCTTGCCGGCATACAGCCCACGGGGTCCAGCGACCCCTACGGTCTAAGGAGGCAGGCACTGGGGGTGGTATTGTGCCTCCTGGAATCGGGCCTCCGGGTGAGCCTTGAGGGCAGCCTTGAGGCAGCCCTCGGCAGCTACCCCGGTTCGAGGGAACTCCCCGAGGGTATCAAGGAGTTCTTCACCCAGCGCCTCAGGGGTATCATGGTGGAGAAGCGTCTTCAGCATGAGGTAATAGAGGCGGTAATGGCCAGGGAGGCAGGGTACCTTCCCGTCACGCTTTCCATGGCAGAGGCCCTGGATGCCTTCGTGCGAGGCCAAGGAGGAGAGGACCTGCTCACCGCCTATCGCCGCTCGGCGAACCTGGCTGGCAAGGCCGGGAGCATCGAGGCAGACCCCGCGCTCTTCAGGTCCGCCAGCGAAGGCGAACTCCACGAGGCCCTGGCTCGCGTGACCGGCCAGGCCCGGAGGGCCCGGGAGTCCGGGGACTGGGACGCATACTTCTCGGCCCTGTCCAGCCTGAGGGGGCCCGTGGACCGCTTCCTCGACGATGTCCTGGTCATGGAGCCTGACACCCAGATCCGGGAGAACCGCCTCGGCCTCTTGAAAGGAGTGGCCAGCCTCCTGGGGGAGAGCGCTGATCTGGGCAAGATCCACATGGAAGGATCTTCAGGGCAAAAAGAATAATAGGTACGCAAGATGACGGGAGGGGAAGACATTGGAGGGGAAGGCCCAGAGGCGCGTGCCCTCGGTGTTCGTGGTGTCCGACGCCCTGGGGGAGACAGCCGAGCTGGTGGCCCGGGCCGCGGCCAGCCAGTACCCCAGGGACCTGGAGTTCAGGCGTATCCCCAGGGTCAAGGACGAGCAGGCTATACAGTCCATAGTGAAAGAGGCATCCGAGCAATCCGCCGCCATAATATACACGTTCATTCTCCCGCACCTCAGGGATGCCATGCGCCGTGAGGCCGAGGGGAAGGGCATCCCCACTGTGGACGTGATGGGCCCTGCCATGGAGGCCTTGGCGCAGGTAACGGGGGAGGAGCCTCACCTTGAACCCGGCAGGGTATACAAGCTGGATGAGGAGTACTTCCGCCGGGTGGAGGCCGTTGAGTTCAGCGTGAAGTCGGATGACGGGAAGGACCCCAGGGGCTTATTGGAGGCTGATGTGGTGCTCCTGGGCATCTCCCGCACGTCAAAAACCCCGGTCAGCCTCTACCTGGCCCAGCGGTGTCACAAGGTATCCAATGTGCCCCTGGTACCTGAGGTGGAACTGCCCAAGGAGCTATGGTCCGTGAAGCGCGAGAGGATCGTGGGCCTCACCATAGCGCCGGAGCAGCTGCTAGAGATAAGGCAGGAGAGACTCAAGGTCATTGGGTTGAACCCCACCGCCAGCTATGCGGACCCCGCCAGGATACTCATGGAACTGGAGTATGCGGACGAGGTGTTCCGCCGGCTGGGATGCGCCGTGGTGGACGTCACGAACAGGGCCGTGGAGGAAACAGCGTCCCAGGTCATCAGCATAATCGTACGAGGGGGATAACGATGGGGGAATACCTCTACTTCTTCGAGGAAGGCCAAGCGGACATGTGGGCGCTCTTGGGGGGTAAGGGAGCCAACCTGGCGGAAATGACCAGGATAGGGCTGCCGGTGCCCCCTGGGTTCACTGTGACTACCGAGGCCTGCATACGATACTACAATAGCGGGAAGAGATTCCCCGAGGGTCTTGAGGAACAGGTAGCCGCCGGGGTTAAGGGGATCGAGGCCAGGACAGGCCGGGTCTTCGGAGATGTGTCCAGGCCCCTCCTGGTTTCCGTGAGGTCCGGTGCTGCCTTCTCCATGCCCGGGATGATGGACACTATACTGAACCTGGGCCTCAACGATGACACGGTCGAGGGCCTCGCCCGGGAGACCCAAGATGAGCGGTTTGCCTATGACTGCTACAGGCGGTTCATCCAGATGTTCGGGAACGTGGTTCTCAAGGTGGAGCACGACCAGTTCGAATCTGCCCTGGCGAGATTCAAGGGTAGCGTGGAGGCGGTAACCGACCAGGACCTCAAGGCGGGCCACCTGAAGACGCTGGTCAGGGAGTTCAAGAACATCATTCTTGCCCAGTCCGTGGAGGAATTCCCCCAGGATCCGCGGAGGCAGTTGCTCATGGCGGTGAGGGCAGTGTTCGAATCCTGGGACAACGACAGGGCCGTGGTGTACCGGCGGGTTCACCGTATCCCCGACAACCTGGGGACTGCCGTCAATATACAGGTGATGGTATTCGGGAACATGGGCGAGACCTCGGGGACCGGGGTGCTCTTCACGCGGAACCCCTCCACGGGCGAAAAGGGGCTCTACGGGGAGTACCTGCTGAATGCCCAGGGCGAGGACGTGGTGGCGGGGCTGAGAACACCTAAGCCCATCCAGGCCCTGGACGGGGAGATGCCCAGCGTGTACGAGGTGCTCCGGGACACGGCCAAACTCCTGGAGGATCACTACGGTGACATGCAAGACATCGAGTTCACCATAGAAAAGGGCAGGCTCTACATGCTGCAGACCCGTACTGGCAAGAGGACGGCCCGGAGCGCCGTGAAGGTGGCGGTGGACATGGTACGGGAGGGGCGGATCACCCAGGAGGAGGCCTTGCTCCGTGTGGAGCCCGAGCAGATCTCCAAGCTCCTTCACCGTGCCGTGGATCCTGCTGCCAGGCTTAATGCCTTCGCCAAGGGCTTGCCGGCGTCCCCTGGCGCCGCCACGGGAAGGGTGGTCTTCAGCGCCGACTTGGCTGAGGAGATGGGGAAGCGGGGGGAGAGGGTGATACTGGTCCGCCCTGAGACCACCCCCGATGACATGCACGGGATCGTCCAGGCCGAGGGAATACTCACCAGCAGGGGAGGAATGACCTGCCACGCGGCCATAGTGGCCCGGGGTATGGGGAAGCCAGGCATAGTGGGGGCCGAGGGCATAAGCATAGACCTGGAGAAGAGGGAATTCGTGTCTTGCGGGGTTACGGTGCGCCAAGGGGACATCATATCCCTGGACGGGGGAACCGGCCAGGTCATGCTAGGGGAGGTTCCCCTAGTGGATCCGGAGCTGGGATGCGAGTTCCAGATCCTCCTTGACTGGGCGGACAAGACGAGGCGGCTTGGGGTAAGGGCCAACGCCGATACGCCGGAGGACGCCCGCCGGGCGCGGGAGTTCGGGGCCGAAGGGATCGGTCTTTGCAGGACCGAGCACATGTTTATGGCCCAGGATCGCTTGCCTGTGGTCCAGGAAATGATCCTTGCTGACAATGAGGAGCAGCGAAGGCAGGCGCTGGAGAGACTCCTGCCCATGCAGGAAGAGGACTTCCGCGAGATCCTCATGGCCATGGAGGGCTACCCTGTTACGATAAGGTTACTGGATCCTCCCCTACACGAGTTCCTTCCCAATACTCACGAGCTGGTGGAGGAGCTGGCCTCCGCCAAGGCCCAGGGGTTCTGGAAGCCAGAGATAGAGCACAAGGAGGGGCTCTTGAGGAAGGCCCGGGGACTGGCGGAGGCAAACCCAATGCTGGGTTTCCGGGGGTGCCGGCTGGGCGTGGTGTACCCGGAGATCTACGAGATGCAGACCAGGGCCATCTTCCAAGCGGTGGCGGCCCTCATCGGCGAGGGCCGGGACGTGAGGCCCGAGGTGATGATACCCCTGGTTAGCCACGAGCAGGAGCTGGCCTTCCTCAGGGAAAGAGTGGAGACCGTGGCGGAAGAGGTAATGAGAAAGACCGGTGTCAAGTTCCCGTACCATGTGGGGACCATGATAGAGGTGCCCAGGGCTGCCTTGACGGCAGACCGGGTGGCGGTTCATGCTGACTTCTTCTCCTTCGGCACCAATGACCTCACCCAGACAACCTATGGTTTTAGCCGGGATGATGCCGAGGCACGGTTCCTCCACCACTACCTGCAGGCTAAGATTCTGCCTAATAATCCATTTGAGGTGCTTGACGAGGAGGGCGTGGGGAGCCTCATAGCCATGGCTGTGAGCCTGGGGCGGAAGACGAAGGACTTGAAGATAGGCATCTGTGGGGAGCACGGGGGCGAACCCCGCTCAATAGACTTTTGTCACAGGACGGGCCTGGATTATGTGAGTTGCTCACCCTACAGGGTGCCCGTGGCTCGGCTGGCGGCGGCCCAGTCCGAGGTGCGGCCCAAGCGGACAGGAGGGGGCCCGGTTGGAGCCCAGGGAGCTCACTGAAGAACTTGAGGAGATGAGCCTTTCTCCTCACGCTATGAGGAGCCGCGACTCCCGGGGAAGGGAGAGGCCCGAGCCCTTGTGCCCGGTAAGGACCTGTTACCAGAGGGACCGGGATAGGATAATCCACTCCAAGGCATTCAGGAGGCTTAAGCACAAGACACAGGTGTTCGTGATCCCCGAGGGGGATCACTTCAGGACCCGTCTCACCCATACCCTTGAGGTATCCCAGATCGCCCGGACCATTGCCCGGGCGCTCAGGCTCAACGAGGACCTCACGGAGGCAGTGGCGCTGGGCCATGACCTGGGTCACACACCCTTCGGTCACGGGGGAGAGGAGGCCCTGAGGGAGGTCCTGGCCGAGGTTGATCCCCCGCGAACCTTCGACCACAACGTGCAGAGCCTGCGTGTGGTGGATATCCTGGAGAGGGGAGAGGGTCTCAATCTCACCTGGGAGGTGAGGGACGGCATCCTTAACCACACAGGCGACCTTGAGCCGGGGACGCTGGAGGGCAAGGCCGTGAAGATATCGGACCGGATTGCCTACATCAACCACGACATCGACGATGCCCTGCGAGGTGGCATTCTTCAAGAAGAAGACCTGCCTCGCGACTGCATCCAGGTGCTGGGGAGCCGGCACTCGGAGCGAATAGACACCATGGTCAGGGACGTCATCTCCAGTAGCCGGGGGCGGGACTCCATCTCGATGAGCGCCTCTGTGGGCGAGGCCACCAGGAGGCTAAGGGAGTACCTCTTCCGCACCGTATACGTGGGTTCCGCAGCCAAGCGGGAGGAGGACAAAGCCAAGAGGTTGCTGAAGCGCCTGTACTGGTACTACCGGGACAATCCCGGGCTCCTGCCGGAGGAGTCAGACAGCGACCTTGACAATGCTGTTACCGACTACGTCGCAGGGATGACCGACAGGTTCGCAGTGGCGCAGTACCAGCGACATTTCCTCCCGGGATCCTGGAGACTTGAGGAGTAAGGAGAGGCGGGGTCCGGAAGGACAACTCCTTGGGACGGAGAATACCCATGGGGTAGGGTCAGGATAGCATCCGAGCCCAAGGGGGTATGGCCTTCTCTCAGACGGTCAGTGCGCATCACAATGCACGTGGCGGGAAGCCATCCTCCGGTAACTTGAGGGTGTGTTTTTGTTCCTCGCAGGAGGGCAGGAAAACACCTCTTGCCGCCGAAGAGACAAAATGGTGCGAAGGGTGATTTCTCTTGAGGGGGGCCTGGGGAGAAGACGCGGTGGAACAGGTCAGGGCCCGCACCGACATCGTCGAGGTGGTGTCCGGCCATGTCCTTCTGAAGAAGGCTGGCAAGAACTACCTGGGGCTTTGTCCTTTCCACTCGGAGAAGACGCCTTCTTTCACCGTGTCCCCGGAGAAGCAGCTCTTTTATTGTTTCGGGTGCCAGGAGGGCGGAGACGTCTTCACCTTCCTTGAGAAGAAGGAGGGCATGAGTTTCCGGGAGGCCTTGGAGCACCTGGCTGAGGCAGCTGGGGTTTGCCTGCCTGAGGCCGAGGACCCGGCATCCAGGAGGCGGGCTGCCTTGGTGGAAGCCCTGGAGTTGGCTGCGGGGTTCTACAGGACTACCCTGCAAAGGTCAGAAGCAGCCGGGTTGGCCAGGGCATACTTGGAGCGCAGGGGTGTAAGGCCTGAGATCATTGAACGGTTTGGGCTCGGCTACGCGCCGGGTGAATGGGACGCCATGTGCCTGGCTTTAAGAAGGAAGAAGGTCAGTGAGGAAGTGCTGTTACAGGCAGGCTTGGCTGGCCGGAGGACTACCGGAGGGGTCTATGACCGCTTTCGAAATAGGATCATGTTCCCGATCAGGGATGTGTCTGGGAGGGTCATCGGGTTCGGCGGCAGGACCCTGGACGACAGCGGACCCAAGTACCTGAACTCGCCGGAGACCCCGGTGTTCCGTAAGGGCCACTGCCTCTACGCTCTCAACTTAGCCAGGGAGGCCGTCAGGCGTTTGGGCCGGGCTGTAGTGGTGGAGGGCTACATGGATGTGGTGGCTAGTCACCAGGCGGGCGTGGAGAACGTTGTGGCGTCCCTGGGGACTGCCCTCACTGAGGAGCAGGCCCGGCTGGTCCTGCGGTATGTGGAGGAGGCAGTCATGGCCTATGACGCCGATGCCGCCGGGGAGGCAGCGACACTGAGGGGCCTGGATGTGTTCAGTGCCATGGGGTGCCGGGTGAAGGTGGCGACGCTGCCGGAAGGCCAGGATCCCGATGACATAGTAAGGCAGGGGGGCAAGGAGGCGCTGGAGGCTGTGCTTGACCAGGCCCTCCCCCTGGTGGAGTACCGGCTGGCCAGGTCCATTAAGGGTGTGGGCACCAAGACAGTGGAGGGGAAGGTCAAGGTCAGCGAGGAAATGGTGCCAGTGCTTGGTCGCATAAGAAACGCCGTTGAGAGATCATCTTACATAAGAATGGTGGCCGCGCGGTTGGGGGTCGAGGAGGCCGCCCTCGGGGCGGAGGTGAACAAGCACAGGGCCGGGCGGCATAAAAAGGTTCTTGACAGGCATAATAGAGTAGATAATGCAGAGACAGGAAAAAAGACTGGCGGGGACTTCGCCGGAGAGCGGGTAGAACTGGACCTGGTACGACTGATGTTGCAGTACCCGGAGACAATACCAATGGTGCGGGAGCATCTCGGCGATGGCTTCAAAGACTCCAGGTGTGGGGCCATAGCCAAGGCGCTCTACGCCGTGGAGGGCAAGAGGTCGACTCCACCGGCGTTGCTGGACATGCTATCTGGGGAGGAGGGCATGCTCCTCACCAGGATCTCCGTGGAGTCTATTGAGTACACGGACCCACTGAAGGCTGTACGGGACTGCCTGGCGACGCTGGAGAAGAGAAAGGCCTTGGCGAGGCTCAATGAGATCCAGCAGGCCATAAGAAGTGCTGAGGCGGATGGGCTACTCCCGGATACCCGGCTTCTCGAGGAGTACCAGGGGATCGTTAGGGGATTGAAGGGCTCAGCCTAGAAGGATGAGAGGTTGGTAATGCACGTGCTAAAGATCGAGGGACTAAGGGAACTCATAGACAGGGGAAAGAAGAGGGGTGTCCTGAGCTACCAGGAGATCATGGATTCCCTCCAGGGCATCGCGCTCACCCCTGAGCAGATCGAGGAGGTATACGACACCCTCAGTGAGCTGGGCATTGAGGTGGTCGGCGAGATCCCCGACCGGGACGAGACTCCTCCCTTGGCCGAGAGGGAGCAAGAGCCTGGGGATGAGGTGGACCTTTCCGTTCCCGAGGGCGTGGCCATTGACGACCCTGTCAGGATGTACCTCAAGGAGATCGGGAAGGTGCCCCTGCTGACCGCGGAGAACGAGGTGAGCCTGGCCAAGCGCATCGAGGCGGGAGACGAACAGGCCAAGCGCCAGCTGACCGAGGCTAACCTCAGGCTTGTGGTGAGCATCGCCAAGAAGTACGTGGGGCGGGGGATGCTGTTTCTTGACCTGATCCAGGAAGGTAACCTCGGGCTCATAAAGGCCGTGGAGAAGTTCGACTACCGTAAGGGCTACAAGTTTTCGACGTATGCCACCTGGTGGATACGCCAGGCTATAACCAGGGCCATTGCGGACCAAGCGCGGACCATCAGGATACCGGTACATATGGTGGAAACCATAAACAAGCTCATCAGGGTGTCCCGCCAGCTCCTACAGGAACTGGGAAGGGAGCCGTTGCCCGAGGAGATAGCCGCTGAGATGGATGTCCCGGTGGAGAGGGTCCGGGAGATCATGAAGATAGCCCAGGAGCCCGTATCCCTGGAGACACCGATAGGCGAGGAAGAGGACAGCCATCTCGGTGACTTCATAGAGGATGAGGATGCCCCGGCTCCGGCAGAGGCGGCCTCCTTCATGCTATTGAAGGAGCAGCTGGAGGAGGTCCTGGACAGCCTTACCCTGCGGGAACAGCGTGTGCTTAGGCTACGCTTTGGACTGGACGACGGGCGTGCCCGTACCTTGGAAGAGGTGGGCCAGGTCTTCGGAGTGACCAGGGAGAGGATAAGGCAGATTGAGGCAAAGGCCTTGAGAAAACTGCGTCACCCGTCTAGGTCCAAGAAGCTCAAAGACTACCTGGAGTAGTCATAGTCGTCCCGATCGTCACGAAGGGTGCACGACAATTATGTGATTCATTATTTACCGCTGTTATTTTTGCGCTATTCTGGAGGTACTAACACATCCGAGAGGGTGGCTTATGTCTTTCGAGGAGGAACGGCTGGAAGCGGAACGGGAGCGGCTTTACCAAGAGTTATCCAGAACTGGCGACTTCCGGCGGGGCTCGATTAGCGCTACCTATCGCCGCTGCGGCAAGCTTAACTGCGTCTGCGCACAGCCGGATGATCCCGGTCATGGTCCTCGATATCTTTTGACCACAAAAGTAAACGGAAAAACCTATGCCAGGAAGTCCGGCCTGGCCCAGAGATGGAAAAGGTTAAGGATGAGGTGGCCAATCACCAGAAATTCAGGGAACTGGTTAAAGATATCATTGAGGTAAATGAAATAATCTGTGATATCAAAGAAGCGGAA
>JBFMCS010000039.1 GCA_040754315.1 Bacillota bacterium | reverse complement strand
ACATTTGTTTGTGAGTGCGGTTACACCGCAGGCAGAGATTGGAATGCCGCCTCTAACATTGAGGCGGAAGCGTTAAGAATCCATACTGGCCGGAGTGGGTTCACGGACAGTCTAAACGGGCGTGGACGGGATGTAAGACTTTTCGGAGCAATCCTGGATGAAGCGTCAAAATTGGCCGAAGAGAGGCGGCCTTCCAAACTTGCGGTTTAGGCAGGTTTGGTAAACCAGGTGCTCACGTTCATGAAGACAGTTGCACTCATGATACTGGTCTTGGGCCTGTGCATATGTGCCCCGGGGTGCGGGAACGCCCCCGCGGAAGACACGCCCGTTCCTTCTTCGCCTCGCACTGTGCCCCTCCCGGAGCCATCCCTCAAAGGCGAAAGGTCGCTCGAGGAGGCGATAACACTCAGGATGTCGGTGCGTGAGTACGCAAGTACCCCGGTGTCGCTGGAATGCCTCGCGCAGGTCCTGTGGGCGGCAGCCGGCAGGACCGATACCGCGGATGCGGTGAGCGGGGCCACGAGGCCCGCCCCTTCGGCAGGGGCAACCCATCCGCTTGAGGTGTATGTGGCCGCCGGTGACGTAAAGACCCTGCCACCAGGCGTCTACCGCTACGACAGGGACGCTCACTCCCTGGAACCGGTCCTGGACGGGGATTTCCGGAAGTCCGTGGCCCAGGCTGCACTGGGCCAGGCAGCCGTGGAAAACGCCCCCGTTACCGTCATCATTGCCGCAGACTACACACGCACGACTGGGCGCTACGGAGAGCGGGGCACCCGGTACGTTCACATGGAGGCTGGCGGGGCAACCCAGAACATGTGTCTCCAGGCAGCCTCTCTTGGTATGGGATGCGTTGTGGTTGGGGCCTTCGACGACAATGCCCTGAAGGACTCCCTTGGCATCCTGGAGGAGCCGGTCCTGCTTGTACCTGTTGGATGGCCCGCACCCTGAGCTGGGAGGCGGTGGGCCGCACCCATTCTTGCCGCGTGGCGCAGCGCTGTCAGCGCTCGATGATCCCGAGTGCTCCAAAGACGGCGCTTGCCTTTATCCTGCTTGCAGCCAGGCCGGGAGGCCCGCGCATGCGGCTGCATGACGGCAACCCTGCGGATGTCCTCCGCAGCGATGGTATCCGCCGGGCCAGCGTGTTCCCCTCAATCCCTGGACCCGGGGGCAGGGTGTGCGTCAATGCCTTCGATGCCGGGCAGCACAAACCTCTCTAGGCCGGGTAGCCCCCGGGAGAGAGCAGGCCTCTTTGGGCCTTACGTGCCATTCCCGCGTGGGACCGGGATTCCAGTCGCGAGCCTCCCACGGGCCTGCGACCCCGGCCAGCAGTGAGCCAGGGGGGGTTGCCCTCCCGGGCACCCCCCCCTTGTAGTTCCTTCGCCATGACACCGGACAGCCGGGGAAACCTCCTAGGTCTCCAGGAATATGCGCTTGGCCAGTTTCCTGAAGCCCCGGACGTTAGCGAATTGCGGGTCCTCCACCAGCAGGGCATTGCTAAACGCCGGTATAAGCCACTCCGCCAAGGCCCTCCCGCCGCCACCTGTGATCAGTATTGTGTCCAGGTCCCGGTAGTCCCAGACCGAGCGGACCTCAGTGACGATCTTCGAGGCCAGGTTCTCGAAGGCCTTCCGCTTGAGGTCCTGGATGTTCCTGGGCTTCCCGGCGATACGGATTTCCCCTTCCCGGAGGGCGGCATCCAGCTGGTAGTTGGGCCTGTCGATGTTGAATTCCAGCATCAGCTGGTTAGCCACGGTGTTGTAGGCTGTAGACAACGCCGTGGGAGTGGAGAGGCTCAAGGGGTCTATGAACTCTAGGTGGTCCGCGACAACCAGGTCAGAGGTTTTGAAACCCACGTCTATGATGCCCACGCGGGCCTTGGCAAGCTCCTCATCCCTGACATCCCCCGCCTTGTCCAGGACCCGGTCGTACAGGGTTCCGAAGGGCTGCGGTATGAGCCTTAGCCTCTCTACCCTCATTGTCCGCTGGACTTCACTGCTGTTGCCCCCGAAGGTTATCTTGTGTTCCCCCTTCATGGAGGCGGCCAGCTCCTTCCGGTAGGTAGCGAAGTAGCTGGTTGGGAGCCCTGACACCACATCGAAGACCTCTTCCTCCCAGGTAGCGTACAGGGCAAGGCTTGCCAGGAACAGAGTCTTGGTGTTGAAATCCTCAACCCGGTTCGGACTCAAGGACCGGGAGGCAAAGCCGCTCTGGCGCATTGCCAAGTCACCTACGAAGTACTTGTGCCCGCCATACCCAACAACCATGTTCCTCAGGGCGTTGTCCTCCTGGCTGAGATCCGCCCTGAAGCGAAGGTCGCCTCCGACCCCTACCACACTGGGAAACAAGTGCTCAACCTGGCCGTCGCTAACTTTCACAAAACCGTAGCCCAGATCAACACCCAGTTGTTTGGTCATTAGCGTCCGCTCCTTTTCCGTGATATGAGTGCCCATTAAAGAAAAAACCCACCTTTTGGGGCGCTTTACCCTACCCCGCAGGCAAGCACTGAGCCCCCCTCCAGCCACTCAGCTGCCCGAGTGCTGCATGTTTCCTGCCGGGTTCCGCTTTCACTGTCTTCGACAGGTTCGCCCCCTATGGGAGAAGAATCCTATGGCATCGACAGGTTTTTCCGTTAGAAAAGCCAATTCCACGCTTTAACAAGATAATCCTTCCTGATCTGGTGAAAAACCTCAAACCCTTGGAGTCCTCTTCGGGGGGCAGGAACTGCCAGGGAAGATATGGAAAGGCAGGAAGGGCCTCTAGTACGGGCGGCGAGTTACCCCCTCAGCGGCCACAGCCCCATCTTCCTGGCCTTGCGTATCACAGTAGAATGGTGGATCCCAAGCGCCCGGGCTGCGGCTGTGGAGGTGCCGTGCATTTTCAGGGCTAAAAGAAGCAGTTGACGCTCGGTTTCCCTCACTGCGTCCTCCAGGGGGACCACGTCCCCCACGGTCACAGCCCCTTGGGAGGCACTGTCACCCCGGATGTGAGAGGGGATGTCTTCCAGGTCCATCACGTCGCCGTCCGTCGTGACCACGAGTCTTTCCAGGAGGTTTTCTACCTCCCGGACGTTCCCAGGCCACCTGTAGGCAAGGAGGACATCCATGGCCCTGGAGCTGAGGGTCTTGGGGATCCCGTAGTTCCGCTTTATCTTGTCCAGGAAGTGGAATATGAGGGGAGGAATGTCCGCCGGGCGTTCCCGGAGGGGCGGTATGTCGATGGGCACCACGTTGAGGCGATAGAACAGGTCTTGCCGGAAAAGGCCCTCTTCAACCCTCCTGGCCAGGTCCTGGTTGGTGGCGGCTATGAGTCGCACATCCAGGTGCGTGACCTTGCGGCTGCCTATGCGTCTCACCTGGCGCTCCTGGATGGCGTTGAGGAGCTTCACCTGCAAGGGCATGGGGATCTCGGCAACCTCGTCCAAGAAGAGGGTGCCGCCGTCCGCCACCTCGAACAAGCCCGCCTTGCCATCCCTGCTGGCGCCGGTGAAGGCGCCAGGCTCGTACCCGAACAGCTCGGACTCCAGGAGCTGCTCCGGGATGGCCCCGCAGTTCACCTTGACGAAGGGCCCCTCACTCCGGTGGCTCAGCCGGTGAATGACCCTAGCCAGGACGTCCTTGCCCACGCCGGACTCCCCCAGGAGCAGGACCGTGGAGTCAACGTCAGCCACCCGTTCCGCCAGCTCAAGGCACCGTTTCATGGGGACACTGTAGGCCACCAAGTCATCCAGGCCAATCAGCTTGGCGGTAACCTTGGCCAGCTCCTTGGAGAAGTGCCTGGTGAGTCTCTCACTGTGCTCCAGTTGCTGCCTGAGGTAGTTCATCTCCGTTATGTCCCGGCAGTTGCTGACCACCCTGACAACCTCACCCTTCTCGTTGAAAACCGGGTTGCTGGTGGTTATGACCTTCTTGCCCATCCGGGTGTCCTGGACCGTGGTAATGCGCTGCCTCGTCCGGACCACCTCCTCAGCGATGGAGGGGTAGAAGAACCCCTCCGACACAAGTTCCTTCACGTTCCTGCCAATGAGGTCTTGGGGCTTTACCCCCTCCAGCCTCTCACAGGCGGAATTCACCCTCAGCGTAACGCCCTCCGCGTCAACCACGAAGAGTTCATCGTAGGAGGCGTCGAAGATGGCCTCCAGCTCACGGTACAGTTGCTTGACGGTGTCCAGCTCCTGGGAGAGGGCCTCAAGCTGGGTGGTGTCCTGGAATACCGCGACAGCCCCGGTAATGGAGCCTCCTTCCAGTACCGGGTGGCGAACGGACATGATGGTTGTGCCGCCAATGGTCACCTTGCCGGAGCTGGATTTCCCGGTTTCAAGCACACCCGGGAGTTCAGTACTGGGCACCATTTGCCTGATGGGCCTTCCCAGGCAGGCGTCCCGGTCTAGGCCTAGCAGTGTCTCGGCGGTCTTGTTGATGTGGGTTATGAGGGCCTGGCTGTCAATGGCGATGACACCCACCATCATGGCATCAAGAAGTGCCTGGACTTCCAGGGAGGCTGGCATCTCCCGGCCCCCACCGGTAACCGCCGCCAGTCCTCCAGTTGATGCGTCCCTCACACCCTCACCCCCCTCTCTTCGTTCACAGTCAAGGCTTCCCCTCCAGGGAGTCCTGGGGTTCGCCCGGTCAAAGAAACCGGGCCATCTCCTGGACCGCCCCGGCCGGCACACGGGGAGCCTCCCACCCGGAGAGGCACTCCTGGATCCTCTCCCTGGCCCTGTCCCTGATGTCCCTGGAACCGCCCTGAAGCCAGAGTACATGGCCCTCGCGGTTGGTGAGGTCCGGCACCCACAGCTCCTGGCGGAAGTGGCGGAGGGTGTGGTCCTCCGCGAGGAACTGGCCCCCGGGGCCCAGTCTCTCAATGAGGTCGAAGGCAAGCCTCTCCTCGTCCACGGACACCCCTTGAAGAGCCCGCCGGACATACCCGGCGATCTCGTTGTCTATCACCAGGCCCTCCAGGCTGAGCACGTTCTCATGCCCCACCAGTCCCATGCCCACGATCATGTTCATGCGGGCCATGGCAGGGAGAAGGGCCGTCATCATCTTCTCGTAGGCGAACTGCGCGTCAGGTACCTTTGAATCACATAGAATCCCCCCGCCAGCCGAGGGAAGCCCGTAGTGCTTGGCCAGCTGGCAACTGGCAACTCGCAGCAGGGCGAACTCCGGGCTGCCAAAGGCCACGTTGGCATACTTCATGTCCATGGCCCGGGTCCAGCTCCCGTATATCACGGGAACACCAGGGTTAGACACCTTCGCCAGCACGATACCGGCGAGGGCCTCAGCGTTGCCCTGGGCCAGGGTCCCCGCCAGGGTGACAGGGGAGGTGGCCCCGGCCATGGGTCCTGAGTAGATGCACAGGGGCACCCCCGCCCTGGCCCCCTCAAGAATGGTCTCCGCCGCGTCCTGCCGGAGGGTGAGTGCGCTGGTGACGGATACCAGGAATGTGAGGAAGGGCCTTGAAAGGGCAGCCTTCCCACCCAACACGCGGGCCATTGCCAGGGCTGCCTGGGCGCCTTGCCTGCCGAAGGTCTGGTTAACGATGTGCTTTTCGCTGCCCAGAAAGGATATCATCCACTGGTGGCGGTCCATCCTGCCCGCGGGGCAGTCAGACAAGGAGGCCGGGGGCATGATGAAGTCGACGTTCTCCATCATGTCCGCTACCCTCACCGCTTCCTGGAGGTCGGCGGAGGTTGGGCTTAGGCGGTAACTGCCACTTGACCAGTCTACAACCGCCGTGGGGAATCCTATGGTGCCGAAGTAGACGTTGTCACCCCCCACCTCCAGTTTGCGGGAGCCGTCCCGCCAGTAGAGGCTCACGACGGGGCTGGATTGGCAAAGGGCCTCGGAGACGAGCCTGTGGGGAATGGTAGCCCTGGACCTGGGCCAATCCACCCTGGCGCCGGCCTTCTCCAGAAGGCTCAGTGCCTCGGGTTCATGCACGGTCACGCCCACCCTTTCCAGGATTCTCAGGGAGGTGTTGCTTATGGCCTCAAGTTGCCCTTCATCCAGTACAGAAGCTGGTGAAAGCATGGGAAGACCTCCGCTTGGGAGTTTCTGGGTTGCCCCAGGTTGGACCTTGTGAGTGCGCCTGGCGGGGCTAGGCCCTAGACACCCACTGCTGCCTTCAGCTCGATCAGGGTGGGCAGGGAATCGCACAATGCCTCTTTGAGGCACTCCCCCAGCTGCTCAGGGGTGACAGCGCTGGAGTAGGGCATGCCGTAGGCCGACGCCAGCAGCCCAAAGTCGGGATTGACCAGGTCCACGGCCATGGTCTTACCGGGGTGACGCCTCCCTTGCTGCCTCCTTATCTCGCCGTAGCCAGCGTTGTTCACCACGATGATGGGAACCCCGGTGCGCTCCTGGACCGCGGTGCCCAGCTCCTCCATGGTGAACTGGAAGCCGCCGTCACCTGTGAGGGCCACCACAGGCAGGTCTGGCCGGGCTATCTTGGCTCCCAGGGCAGCCGGGAGCGCGTACCCCAGGGTCCCGAACCCTGCCGGGTGAAGGAACCGCGAGGGATGGTAGACTGGAAACTCGCTCACGGCTATGTAGGCAAGGGTGGTCATGTCGGCGCAGAGAATGCCCTCCCTGGGGAGGGCTTCCCTGAGGGCGCTGAGGCAATCCCGGGCCCAGCCGGTGCCCTGGGGCAGTCCCATGATGGCTGGGAGTTCACGGCTGGACTCGGCCAGCGCCTGGGATACCCGGTGGGTCCAGAAGGTGTCCGGGTGCCTCTGCCCAAGCCCCCTCAGGAGTTCCGAGAGCACCCGGGGGGCATCCCCCCTTAGCCCAACAGTGGCAAAGAGGTTCCTCGAAAAGTTGCCGGCGTCGATGTCCACGTAGACCACGGAACCCTTCACCGCCGGGACCCGGGCCCAGAAGTCGGTGGGGGCCAGATCCGAGCCCACCACCAGCAGCGTATCGGCCTCTTCCAGGAGCCTTTGCATGCTGGGCACCTGCAGGCGCGCTCCCAGGGAAAGCCTGTGGTCCTCGGGGAGCACCCCCTTGCCCGCGGTGGTACTCACCACGGGGCACTCCAGGGTCTCCGCCAAGGCCATCACCTGGGAGGTTGCCCCGGCGGCTCCCCCCCCTACCACTACCAGCGGGCGGCGGGCGTTCTGGAGCATCTCGCGGGCCTGGAAGACTCGTTCGGGACTGGGCGAAGGCCACTTTTCCTGGGGCTTCTCCCTGGGGGCATCCTCTTCAATGGGCGCCCCCAGCACATCCAGGGGAACCTCCAGGTGAACCGGGCGTGGCCTGCCATCCTGGCAGGCATGATAAAGGTCGGCCACCGCCTGGGACAGGCCCGACGGGGTATCCACTCTCCGGGTCTCCTTGGCAAGGCACGAGGTGAAGAGGTGGGAGTTCCAAAGGTCATGGAGGTAGCCCTTGTGCTGGTCGCGGAAGCCCATGGGAACCTGGCTGGTGATGACTAGCAAGGGCACGGAATCCGCCCAGGCGGTCCCCAGGGCTGTGGCGGCATTGGTGAGCCCCGGGCCTGTGATGAGGAGACAGACTCCGGGCTTCCCGCTGGCCCTGGAATACCCATCGGCCATGAAACCGGCGCCCTGCTCATGCCTTGCCAGGATGTGCCTGATGGGGCTCTCCAGGAGCGCGTCATAGACTTCCATGGTGTGAACCCCGGGCAGGCCAAAGACAACTTCCACACCCAGCCTCTCAAGCTGCCTGACTATGGCTGATGCTGCGCTAGCCACTCCTGCTGCCTCCTTTAGCCTTGAGTACTCTCACCCGGGCCTGGGCAGGGTACCTCCGTGCGCCCGGCGTCTTTGCAGGGCATCTATGGCCTCGGCGAAACCTCCCCTGAAGAACCTCATGGTAAGGATCATGAGGATGGCGAAGATAAAGACGCTCATGGCCGCAAGTTCGCCCCGGAGGACCTCCGAGAGCGCCACGACGAAGAGCGCCCCCAGGATAGGCCCGTGAATGGTGCCTATGCCGCCCATGATTACCATGAGGATCACCATGCCCATGTTGGACAGGGAGCCCATGGATGGGTCTACCACTCCGATGAAGTTGCCGAAGAAAGCCCCGCCAACGCCGGCCCAGAACCCGCACACCGTGAAAGAGAATACCTTCCAGAAGGTTGTGTCAACGCCCAAGGCCTCACTGGCCAGGGGGTCGTCCCGTAGGGACCTCAGGTAAAGGCCTATCCTTGACCGGTAAATGGCCCAGGCGAACACAACGCAGAGCACCGCCAGGACAAGGCCCAGGTAGTAGTTGGGCAAGAGCTGCTGGCCACGGGGGAACAGCCCTGGGGCTGTGAGCCCCATGGTCCCCCCGGACCACTTGTACTCGACCTTCAGCACACCCGCGGCTATCTCGGCGAAGGCCCAGGTCACCAGGCAGAGGTAGAAGCCGTGGAGCCTGAGGCACAGCATGCCCAGGAACAGGCTGAAGAGGGCTGCAAAGATGCCTGCCGCCAGGAGTCCAAGCCACGGGGTGAGTCCCAAGTGCAGGGCTAGCAGCACGGAGGTGTAGCCGCCTATGGCCGCAAGGGCGGTGTGGGCAAAGGAAAACAGCCCCGTGAACCCCATTATCACGTTCCAGCTGGAGGCCATGATGATGTAGTAGAAGGCCAGCGTGAACATGTAGATCCACCTGGGGAGGGGAAAAAGCAGCGGGAACAAGCCAATGGCCGCGATGGATGCGGCTACGAGAAGTTGTTTCCCCTTCATGAGCACCTCCACGCCTAGGCCTGGCCGTACAGGCCGCGGGGTCTGAATAACAGGAACAGGATGAGCAGGCCGAAACCGTACAGGTCCCTGTAGGCGGAGGAAATGAAGATGGATCCGTAGGTCTCCACCACTCCCAGGAGGAGCCCTCCGATGAGGCTCCCCGGTACCGAGCCAAGCCCTCCAATGGCGATTATCTGGTAACCCTTGATCAAGGGGGATGTTCCAACGTTGGGGAATACCAGGGTCACAGGGATGAGCACCGCGCCGGCCGCTGCGGCCAGCGCCGTTGAAAGACCGAATACTAGGCTGCTCTCCCTAGCTGTGGGCACCCCCGATATGGAGGCCCCGTTGAGGCACTGGGCCATGGCCCTCCAGCTCCTGCCCCTCCAGGTCCTGCTCAGGTAGAGGGTGACTGCGAGGATCAGGAGGCCGGAGACCACCATAGCCACAAAGGTGTTCCCCGGGACGCGTAGAGGCCCAAGGCCCACGTTTCCAGGCAGGTAGTCTGGGACCTTGCGGTAGAACGGGCCGAACAGTATGATGGCGAGTTTCTGCAGAAAGAGGCTCAAGGCAAAGGTGATGATCAGGCTGTACTCCATGGCGCTCCCCACGTTCCCTGTCCTGGTGGGGCTAAGGAGGAGCCCCTCAACCAGGATGCCCACCAGGAACACCGCCACCATGGAGAGGGGCAGCGCAGCTATAAAGGGCACGCCGAAGGACACCATGAGGAAGTAGGTGGCGTAGCCTCCCAGCATGTAGAACTCACCCTGGGCGAAGTTGATGATGCGCATGACCCCGAAGATTAGCGTCAGGCCCAGCCCCATCAGGGCATAGACCATTCCAATCCCTAATCCCCTGGCCAAGACTTCAAGGATGAAGTCTAGTGTGTACATGACCATACCTCCGGAGTTGTCCAAAAGGGGGGCCGGGTATTCCCCGGCCCCCGCCCGGGCTTACTTGCTCTTGTAGGCTATGGAGGCCTCATCCTGAGTCTGGCCCTCAGCTGTGAACTGGATGATGAAGATCTGGTGCCCCAGCCACTGGTTCCATATGGGGCTGCCAGGCTCATCAACGCTCTCGAAGGTCACCGTGCCTGTGGTGCCCTCGAAGGTTATGTCCTTGAGGGCGGCTGCCACGGCCTTGGGTTCATCCGTGCCCGCTGTCTCCATGGCCTCGGCCAGCATCATCACCTGGTCATACAGGAAGTACGCGTAGATGGGTGGCTCGTGACCATAGGCTTCGTTGAAGGAAGCCTTGAATGTCTCACCTAGGGTGGTGAGAGCCAGTTCCTTCGACTGGAATGTCGGGTACATGACGCCTATGCCCGCCTCACCTACCGTCTCCCACCACTCCGGGGACCAGCCAGGGTAGTCCCAGCCAGCCATGACGTCACACTCAGGCGCCAGCCCAACCTCCAAAGCCTGCTTGGGAATGAGGTACATGGGCTGGTAGACAGCGGCCACGATCAGGAGGTCAGGCTTGGGACTCATGGCCTTGAGTTCCAGGAGCTGGGGTGTCAGGTCCACCGACTGCGCGGGGAAGACCCTCTTTATCACTTCAACACCTGACCCTTCGGCCGCCGCTACCATGCCGTCGGCGAAGCCGATGCCATAGGCACTGTCCTCAGCCATTACCGCAACGGTCTTGTAGCCCTGGCTCTTGATGAAGGGCATCAGGAGAAGGGCGATCTGAGAGTTGTAGGGGCTGGTGCGGAACACGTAGTCCGAGTGCATGGCGGTAATCTCGTCGGGCCAGCTATAGTGCATCATTATTGGCACTTCCAGGTCCGTGGCAGCCGTGGCCTGGGCCAGTGCCACGGACCCGTGCCACACCCCCACGATGGCGCTGACCTTGTCCTCATTCACCATTTTCTGGACGAGACTGACACCAGCAGCGGTGTCTCCCTGGTCGTCACCCTCCACGATCTCAACGGTACGGCCCAGGACCCCGCCGGCATCATTGATATGTTTCACTGCGAGTTTTACGGTGTTCAGGTTGATCTCCCCTGCCTTGTAGTCAGCCGGGGGAGACAACGGGGTGGATACACCTATCTTGATGGGAGCCTTGGGCTCCTCATCCGCCGGATCCGCCGGCTGGGGCGCGCCCCCGCATCCGGCCAGGAGCGAACCAACCAAGAAAACCACCATAATGGAAACCAGGCCAAGACGCCAGTTCTTCTTGCGTGTCAAATCCCATCCCCTCCTCCTTTTCTGTCTATCGTCACCGTCCTCGCCTCGAGGGCGAGGCGATTCCCGTATTTACATGCCCAGGTACTTGCGAACTATCGACTCATCCTCCAGGATGGAGCTGGCAGGCCCGTCCATCACCACCCTGCCGTTCTCCAGGACCAGGCCCCTTCCGGCCATCTGGAGGGCACGGTAGACGTTCTGCTCTGCCAGGATGACACTGATCCCGCTCTCTCGGTGCAGGCAGCGGAGGATCTGGAATATCTCCAGCACCAGCCTGGGGGCCAGGCCGAGAGAGGGTTCATCCAGGATGAGCAAGCGGGGCCTGGCCATGAGGGCACGCCCGATCACAAGCATCTGGAGCTCCCCTCCGCTGAGGGTCTGGGCCTGTTGCTTCTGCCTTTCCTTGAGCCTGGGGAAGTAATGGAACACCTCCTCCAGCCTCTCGTGCGTCCCAGCCCTGGCCTTAGAGGGGTAGGCTCCCATGAGCAGGTTCTCCAACACATTCATCTGCGGGAACACCCACTTCCCCTCTGGGATGAGAGAGATTCCCATATCGACGATGCGGTGGGGGGAAAGCCCGTCAATGCGCTGGCCGTCCAGGTAGATGCCCCCTGCGATTGGACGGAGCATGCCCGCCACCGCGTTCAGGAGCGTGGACTTGCCCGCCCCATTACTCCCCACCAGGGCAAGGAACTCCCCCTCCTGCACCTCCATGGAGACGGAGTACAGCGCCTGGAGGCCGTCGTAGGCTACGTCAAGGGAATCAACCTTCAGCATGTGATCTCATCCTTGAAGTGATATCTCTCCCCCAGGTACACCTCGATCACTCGCTCGTCCCTGGCGATGTCTGCGGGCGCCCCTTCCGTGAGCTTCTGGCCCTGGTGGAGGACAACCAAGCGGTCCGCACACTCCATCACTGCCCTCATCACGTGCTCCACCCAGAGGATGGAGACCCCTGTCTCCTCCCTGACCGTGCGAACAAGTCCCACCATCTCCTCGGTCTCCGTTGGGTTCAGGCCTGCCATTACCTCGTCCAGCAAGAGCAGGCGTGGTTCAACCGCCAGGGCCCTGGCCACCTCCAGCTTGCGCCGCTGGTGGAAGGTGAGCCTGTCCGCCCAAGTGGCCTTGTATGGAACAAGACCCACCAACTCCATGTAGCGGCTTGGGGGCTTCCGGCTCGAACCCTGGGCCACCCGGACATTCTCCTCTACCGTCATGCGGTGGAAGGGCCTGGGGATCTGAAAGGTCCTGCCAATACCCGCCCGGCAGACCTGGTGGGGCTTGAGCCTGGTTATCTCCCGGTCCATCATGCGGATGGAGCCAGCGGTGGGTTTGTGGATCCCCGACACGCAGTTCAGAAGGGTTGTCTTCCCAGCGCCGTTTGGCCCTATGAGGCCCACGATCTCGTTGGCGCCCACTGAGAAGCTCACGTCCCTGACAGCGGGGAGCCCTCCAAAGTACCTGGTGACACCGTTGATGCCAAGAACCTGCACCGTTTCGCCTCCTCGGGGTATCACTGGAGAGGGAGCAAACACAACCCCAGCACATACTGAGCAAGAAGCATACCAGCAGGGACCGGGCCCACCGAAAACATGCGTAGCCGCTAGATACCCCTTGCCCATGATGGCAGGTTCCGCCCTTTCCCTCGCCCTGTGCGGCCCGGCAAGGGAGATGTGCGCCTGCGCACATCGCTGGACCACGAAACCCCCCTTGGGCGATGCGCTGGTACGTTGCCCTTGAGGTGGATGGCTTGGGGAACGGTTAGCGGTCCCTGTGACGGTTCCTAGGGTATTCAGCGTCACCCACGACTTTCCCTCCTGGGAGATGCAAGCAAATACTGCTTGTCCTAGAGGCGTGCCCAGGTGGTGAAACCCAGGCCGTCACTGCCCGCGGGACCGTATAGCTTCACCCCTCAGGCACTAGCCGGCACAACCTGAGTGCTGGCGATGTGGTCTCCGTACCTGCGACCCCGGGGGTCCCTCCAGGCGATATAGAGTTCCAGGAGGTAGACTAGGAGTGCCAGGATCGGGGCGATTATCGCGCCTATTAAGGGAATGATGGTAATGAGGTTGGGAATGGCAAAGATCAGGTTTCGCCTGATGGATTCTCCGTAGGCAGCCCTAGCACCGGAACCAACCTCCACCACTCTCAGACCCATAGCCTTCTTGCCCGGGCTCGCCCCGTCCAGGAACCCGTCCTTGAGGAGCACGTAGGCGAAACCCGCCACACCTCCCACCACCGGGACAAGACTGACACATCCAGCAATGAGCCCGTCAATTATGGCCGCCACTACCCTTTTTCCCAAGCTTGCCTTGGGGAAATCCAGCATGAGGGCCTCCTCCTCCCATTGTTCCTCCCCTTCGCCACCCCCCGGGCGAAGGCTGGCTTTAAGGTTAGTTCCCTAGACTCCCCGGGGATCCTCTCCCGGCGGGATCAGATTCCGCACGAGAAGCCAAAGACTCTCATGCCCTGTGCCCAAGGGGCCAGGGTCCAGATCCGTTTACCTGGCCAGGCACCGGTAACCCCCAGGGCTGAGCCTTGCCAGGACCAAGCCGGTGTGGCCCTTCACCGCGGAGAGGGCCGTAGTGGCGCCCGCGGCGACGATGGCCAAGGAGCCCGTATTCCACCAACACCTGGCCCGTCCCGCCCATAAGCCGGCGTCTTGGAGCCATCGCCATTTCCCCGGCGTAATCCCTTCCAGGGCCTTGAAGGAGGGCCAGCCCGTCCCGGCGAAGAGTTAGCCTATGACGCAGGCGCTCTTCGGGCTAGATCCCGCCACGGAGTTGTTCATACCCCTTGTGCTCCTCCTGGGCCTTGCGTGGGGGAGCTTCTGCAATGTGCTGGCAGCCAGGCTACCCATAGGGCAAGGCATATGCGGCCGCAGCCAGTGTCCCCACTGCCGCCATATGCTGTCTTGGCGGGACCTGGCCCCAGTCGCCAGCTACCTGGCCCTGAGGGGACGCTGCAGGTACTGTCACAGGCCCATATCCGCCCGCTACGTGGTGGTTGAAGTCACCTGCGCCCTTCTCTTTCTCCTGGCCTATGTCCATGCGGGACGAGACCCCGTTGCCTTTGCCGTCATGGCCTTCTACCTCAGCCTGTCACTGGTGGTATTCTTCACTGACCTGGAGCACGCCGTGATCCCTAACGCCCTGGTAGCCCCCGGGGTCCTGGTCGCACTGGCCTCCGCTGCATTCCGGCTCAACCCTTCCGGGCCCAGCCTGGCCTTGAGTGTCCTCGGGGGCATCCTGGGGGGCGGTGTCTTCATGATCATCTACTGGCTCACCCGGGGCACAGGAATGGGAATGGGGGACGTGAAGCTTGCCTTCTTCATGGGCTTAGCCCTGGGCCCCCTGGGCCTTCTCCTAGCCATACTTGTGGGTTCCCTCTCGGGGCTTCTCCTGGCAGGGTTCGTAATGTGGAGGTTCAGGAGGGAGCTTGCGTCCCTGGGGAGCGTGCCCATGCACATGGACCAGGAGGAGGAACCGGAAATCACGGACAGGGTCTGGGGCATGATGATCATAAATGGCAGGCCTGCGGTACCCTTTGGCTCCTTCCTCTCCCTGGGCTTCGCGGCAACCCTAGTGTTCCTTGAAGCCCTCTTTCTAGCCTGGTTCGCCTAGGCTCTAGAGGCCATCTCTCCCCGGGTTCTATCCTGGAGGTCCGTGTCCCGGGGATCTCTCCCCTCCCGCCTGGCAGCCCCCCCCAGGAACTCGATCTCCTGCGCAGAGACCTCTATCGCCACGTGCCTGGAACCGTCAGCCCTCTCGTAGTTCCTGGAGGTCAAGATGCCCTTGACATGCACCAGGGCACCAGTGTAAAGGTGCTGGCCGCAGGATTCGGCGTCCTTGTTCCAGCAAATGACCGGCAGGTAGTCCGTGCCCCCTGTCTTCCTGTCCACGGCAACGATGAGGTCTGAGATCATCTTTCCCGCGGAGGTGGCCCGGAGACTTGGCTCGCGGCAAAGGTTTCCCATGAGCAATATCATATTGGCATTCTTGTGACCACCGGCCCGCGCGGCGCTGAGGAACGTAATCTTTGACGAGATGACTTCTATGGCAACGTGGCGAGAGCCGCCGGGCTTCTCGTAGTTTCGGGATGACAGCCGCCCTAGGACGTGAACCAACGAGCTGGTCTTGAGGGAACGCTCGCAGGCCACAGCGTCTTCGTCCCAGACGATAACCGGGAGGTAGTCAGCGACTCCGCTCTTCCGGTTGACGGCAACCAGCAGGTCGCACACGTGATGGCCGCTGGGAGTGATCCTGAGATTAGGCTCCTTGCACAGGGAGCCCATTATGCACACGAGATTAGCGGAACCCATGATGTGCCTCCTTACTGTCCCCCCATATAATCACATCGAGTTTTGGGCAGGGAGAGTTGAGATTGACATGCTCCCACGAATGAATTCGTGCTTTCCCAGCGGCGGATCGTAAACCGGAGCCTGGTGGTCCAGTGCGCCTTTGGCAGGTGGGACTAGGTACACCCCTGGGGACCAGGCTGGCGGTGATGCCCTGTAGGGGGAAGACTTAGAGTGAAGGAATTTGGGGATGCCAGCGTAGAACTAGGCTGTAAACGTGAAGGGAGTGAAGGTTCTTGAAGAAGGAAGTCATCTTGCCCCCCGGGGCCAGCGCGGACGCTCCTTACTCCCCGGCCGTGCGGGCAGGAGGGTTCTTGTTCCTGGCAGGTGCGGTTGGTGTGAACCCGAGGACCAAGGAGATCGCCGCGGGCGATGCGGCGGCCCAGACTAGGCAGGCCATGGAGAACGTCAAGGATGTGCTGGAGGCTGGCGGGAGCTCCCTGGAAAGGGTCGTCAAGGTACAGGTGTTCCTGACCCAGGCTGGCGACTTCCAGGACATGAATTCTGTGTTCCGCGCATACTTCCCGTCGGAGCCACCCGCAAGAACTACGGTGGTGGTAAAGGAGCTTGTGGCCAAAGAGATGCTGGTGGAGATTGACGTGGTCGCGCTCGCCTAGACATGCGGGACCGGGCGAAGCCATCCTTCGCCCGGTTTTACTGCCTTACCAGGCGCCCACCATCATGGGGCGGGGTGAGAAAAGAAAAGGTCTGGTGAGGGCTAGTACTCCTGGCCATGCCCTGGCTCCCCGGCCACCACGTACTGTGTTTTTATGGCTTTCCGGGACTTAGGCCCCAAGATCGCTACTTCCTGGCGCTTTACTTCTACTGGACGACGATATGCTGGCTCTTCCCGTTATGGTTCTCGGAAACCGGCCGGAGAGAGTGACCGCCCAGGCACGATCCCCGCCGGTCGCCCAGCGCTCGCCAGCATCGTCCTCCTGGTCTTTCAGCCAGCACTTGCCCTCACGGTTTCCCTTGACCAGGTTACCCCAGGCGACCGCAGGGGTAGTGCTGGGCTCCCTGGCCCGCGCCCAGCTGACTATTTCCATGGACGCCTCACGATGACAAGCCGTGCCCGCGGCCCCACGGAGCCGGAAGCCCGCGCGACCATGGGGTGGTACGCCGGTGACAAGGCTCCAAACCAGGATTTAGGGCCCCCCAGGACCGGGGTCTTCCTCCTTCCCATGTTCCCCGCTGAGAATCTCCGTGAGAACCATAGCAGAATCATCCATGCCTAGAAGGACAAGACTCATCACGTGTCGAAGTCCGCACGCTACATACTGCCCGGTGTGTCGCGGGCCATTGCCAGTCCTTACACCCCTTCCTCCCCCACGAGTTGCCCGTCCAGCGGCAGCGATGTGGAAAGGAACTGCGCCAACGTTGGAGACTGTCCTATTTCACAGGGTCAAGCGGCACCCGGTATCCCATTCCGGGCCAGACCCGGGGAAGGAGGATGTCGAAGTGCCGGAAGAGACAAAGACAGAGCTGTTCAAGGACTACGAGCGAGAACCGGTTCCAGAACACCTTCGAAGAGGTTGGTTCCAGATGGGGATGGTGTGGGTTGGTATTGGCGTGTGCATCGCTGCCCTCATGCTGGGTGGCATTCTCGGTGCCGGCCTCAGCCTCGGCCAAGCCATCATAGCCGCAGTCTTGGGGTCACTCGTCCTCACGGCCATCAGCGCCCTCTGCTCCGTGGTGGGGGCGCACACCCACCTGTCCACAGCCATGATCTCCAAGTTCGCCTTCGGTGAAAAGGGCTCCTATCTCGTATCCATGGTCCTGGCGCTCGGCTGCTACGGCTGGTTTGGCGTCCAGACAGGCCTCTTTGGAGAAACCGCATTCGTGGTTGTAGAGAAGCTCACAGGGGTTACCGTAAGCACTGGTGTACTCGTATTCCTGGGAGGCTTGCTCATGACCTCCACGGCGGTTTTCGGGTACAGGGCCATCGCGAAGCTGAGCGTCACCGCCATACCGCTGGTGGGTGCACTCATGTTCGCTTCCCTGATCGTGGTCCTCAGGGACCATCCCTTTGGCACCCTCTGGGCCATGGGTCCAGTCGGGACTCCAATGAGTCTTGGCTTTGCCACATCCATAGTGGCAGGGTCGTTCATGGTAGGAGCTGTGATAGGGCCTGACATCTCCCGCTACGCCCGTACTCCACGCGACGCCGCCCTGTCATCGGTCCTCGGTTTTCTCATCGGCTTCAGCATCGTCCTGTTTCTCGGAGCAACCTTTGCCAAGGCCACGGGCGAGAGCGACGTTGTCAAGGTCATGCTGGCCTTGGGATGGGGCCTCCCTGCCATGCTCGTGCTCATTTTCGCCCAGTGGACCACGAACGACAACAATCTTTATTCTGCCGCTCTTGGTTTCTCTCTCATCTTCAAAAAACAGCCCAAGTGGCAATTGACGATTGTAGCCGGCGTTCTGGGCACCATCCTGGCCATGTGGGGCATATACGGACGGTTCATCCAGTGGCTGGTCATCCTGAGCGCCTTGGTGCCGCCAATAGGAGGCGTGTACGTATCCGACTACTTCTTCTTCAGCCGCAGGGCCTACCACTTTGACAAGGTCTCCGGCGTACCGGCCATCCGGTGGGAGGCCATCATCTCCTGGGTCATCGCGGCCCTGGTAGGCTTCTCCACAACGCCCAAGCCCGGAGGCTTCGGCCTCTTTACCCTCACCACCGTATCCGCTCTAGACAGTTTCCTGGCGGCTGTGCTGTGCCAGCTCATACTGGTTCCCATCTTCGCCAAATCACGGGCGGCACTGGTCAAGCCTGGGGCTTGAGGACTAGACGGGCAGGCCCGTGGATACCCCCATGGGCCTGCCAAGAAAAAGGAGAAAGCCATATGCAAAGGATACTCGTGATTATCCCCATAGTGACGGCCCTCTTTGACGAGGAGGTCGCCAGGGAGTTCAGCGCCGTGGCGCGCCCGGGCACGGAGGTGGAGGTGACTCACCTTACCCGCGGGCCGGCCTCCATAGAATCCAGCTACGATGAGGCCCTTGCCACCCCTGAGATCCTGGAGCGCGTGAAGAGCGCTGAAGAACAGGGGTTCTCCGGTGTTGTCATAGACTGCTTCGGGGATCCCGGGGTGAGGGCCGCCCGGGAACTGGTCAGGATACCGGTGGTGGGTGCCGGCTCCCCCTCCATGCTGCTGGCAGCGGGGATGGGACACCGCTTCTCCGTGGTGTCGGTGCTGCAGAACGTGGTGCCCATCCTGGAGGACATCGCCAAGCTATCAGGTGTTGAGGACAAACTGGCCTCGGTGCGCTCGGTAAACATACCTGTCCTGGACCTGGGAGACAGGCAGGGACTAGAAGGGGCGCTTCTCCGGGAAATGGCCATAGCCGTGGAGGAAGATGGAGCGCACGTCCTGGTTCTGGGCTGCACAGGGATGATGGGCGTTGCGGGTTCCCTCCAGAGAGCCCTGGAGGCAAGGTTCGGGCATTTCGTACCAGTGGTGGATCCCGTGGGCGCGTCGATGGCGCATCTGCAGGGGATGCTGGCGATGAACACCTCTCACAGCAAGCTCACCTACATGGACCCACCCCAGAAGAAACGCGCGTGAAACGAGGGGAGGCTTTTCCATGGAACTGTTCGAGGCGATACTCTCAAGACGCAGCGTCAGGAGGTACGCGCCGGACCCCATTCCCCCGGAGGTCGCCGGGAGGCTCCTGGAGGCCGCCACGTGGGCTCCCAGCGGGGGCAACATCCAGCCCTGGCAGTTCGTCGTCACCAGTGATCCTGGGCAGATCGAGGAGTTGAAGAGCGTCTCGCCAGGCATGTTCGGAAGGCCCCGCCTCGTTGTGGCCTGCTGCGTGGATCGCCGGCGAGCGGAGGAAAGGTCTGGCCCGGGAGGACTCCACATAGCAACCCTGGATGTGGCCATGGCCACTCAGAACCTCCTCCTTGCCGCGCACGGCCTCGGCCTGGGCGCCTGTGCCATCCTGTCCTTTCACCCCGCCGCCGTGCAAGAACTCCTCGGGTGCCCTGGATGGGTGGTGCCAACGCTGCTGGTGGCCGCAGGCTACCCCGAAGCTGAAACCCCGAGACCCTCCCGGCGCCCCTTGGAGGAGGTAACACACCACGGGGCCTGGGGCCGGCGTGAAACACCAGGTGAAAGGGGCGCAGGGTCGTGAAACACGACGAGGCTGTGAGGAGAATCCACATGCTTCTTTGCTTCATGGCATCGAGTGCAAGGGGGCTTTTCGGCGAACCGCGGGTGTATGGTCCTTTCCGGCTCTTGGACGCCATGACGAGACTCATCGACGCCCTTGAGGAACTGGACCTTGACGACCCGTACTTCCACGAGGTGCGCGACCAAATAGACCGGTTCAAGTTCAAGGTCATGGAGGATGAGGCAGCCTTCATCGAGGGCATTGACGCTCTTGTCAAGGGGCTTGCCTCAAGGCTCCGGGAGAACAGGGAGGCACGCGAATAGCATCCCCGCGCCTCCTCCGCTTTCCCCGGGTCCATCCGGAGCCCCCACGGCTCCGGCCAGATGGGAAGGAGGGTGACATTTTGCGCCTGCTAGACACCGAAGACGTGGAAGACATCGCCGTAGGCGCCGCAGTGCTGGGAACAGGCGGCGGCGGCGACCCGCATATAGGCAAGCTCATGGCCCTGCAAGCCATAGAGGAGTGCGGGCCGGTCCGCCTCATCGAGGCCGACGACGTCCCGGATGATGCCGCCGTGATGCCGCTGGCCATGATGGGCGCTCCTACTGTGCTGGTGGAAAAGGTACCCAACGGGGCCGAGTTCCCCGCGGCCTTCGAGGCCCTGCAAAGCAACCTGGGCCTGGACGTCGTGGCGACCATGCCCATAGAGGCTGGGGGCGTGAACTCAATGATCCCGCTGGCATCCGCAGCACGCCTGGGTATCCCCGTGATAGACGCGGATGGCATGGGAAGGGCCTTCCCCGAGTTGCAGATGGTCACGTTCCACCTGCTGGGGCTCAGGGCCACCCCCATGGTGATGACGGACGAGAAGGGGAACCTCCTCCTTCTCAAGACCGTAAGCAACCTCTGGACGGAGGCCCTGGCGCGGAACGCCACCGTAGTGCTGGGCGGGTCCGTCATGATAGCCATCTATCCACTGCTTGGCAAGGATGTCAAGAAGGGCGGCATCAAGGGCATAGTCACCCTGGCCCAGAACATAGGCAAGGTCATCAGGGAGTCCGCGAAGGCCAAGAAGGACCCGGTACAGGCGCTTCTTGAGATCACCCGCGGGTGCGAGCTCTTCAGGGGCAAGGTCGTCGACGTGGCCCGGCGGACAGTCGGTGGCTTCGCCAGGGGGGACGCCACGTTTGAGGGCACAGGCACCTACAAGGGAAAGAGCCTCAGGCTGCAGTTCCAGAACGAAAACCTCATCGCGGTGGAGGATGGCGAGACAATAGCCTCCGTGCCAGACCTGATCACCGTGCTGGACGCGGAGACCGCAAGGCCCATAACCACAGAGGGCCTCCGCTACGGCTACCGGACAGTCATCATAGGAATGCCCTGCGACAGCCGGTGGAGGACCCCTAAGGGCCTCGAGACGGTAGGCCCGCGCTATTTCGGCTATGATATCGACTACGTACCCCTGGAAGAGCGCATGAAGGCATCTGGAAGGGGAGGGAGGTGAGGGTCATGGCTTACCGTCTGGGCATCGACGTGGGGGGCACCAATACTGACGCGGTCATCCTGGACGATGAGAATCGCCCTGTGGCCAAGGCTAAGACACCTACCACCAGCGACATCACAAAGGGGATCGTAGGGGTGCTCAGCAAGGTGCTGGATGAGTCTCGGGTGGACAGTTCACTGATACACTACGCCATGCTTGGCACAACCCACTGCACCAACGCCATTGTCGAGAGGAAGAGGCTCTCCAAGGTAGCGGTGATGAGGATCGGCGCCCCTGCTACGCTAGCCATAAAGCCCCTGGCGGGATGGCCTGAGGATCTCAAGCAGGCCATGGGCGGCCTGTGCTACGTATTCGACGGCGGGCACGAGTATGACGGGCGGAGGATCGCGCCCCTGGCTGAGGCGGCCATCAGCCAGACCGCGCATGACCTCGCGGGGAAGGTGGATGCTGTGGCCATCTGTTCCGTATTCTCTCCCGTGAACCCGGAGGACGAGCTGAGGGCCGCCGAGATAGTCAGGGAGCAGATGGGCCATGTCCCCGTGTCGCTCTCCCATGAGATAGCCAGTATCGGGCTTCTGGAGAGGGAAAACGCCACCGTGTTGAACGCAGCTGTGGTCAACCTGGCCAAGAACGTTGCCGGGGCCTTCAGCGATGCCCTCAAAGAACGCAGGATTGAAGCCAAAGCCTATTTTGGCCAAAATGACGGCACACTCATGTCCGTTGACTACGCCGTGCGCTACCCCATCCTCACCATCGCCTCGGGGCCTACCAACAGTATACGGGGGGCCGCCTTCCTCTCGGGTCTCAGGGACGCCCTGGTGGTTGATGTGGGCGGCACCACCACCGATGTGGGCGTGCTGTCTAACATGTTCCCGAGGGAATCCTCCGTTGCCGTTGAGATAGGAGGCGTGCGCACCAACTTCCGCATGCCGGACCTCATCTCCATGGGCCTGGGTGGCGGCAGCATAGTGAGGCGCGGTGAGGGAGGCGTCACCATTGGGCCTGACAGCGTGGGCTACCGCCTGGAGCAGGAGGCCATCGTCTTCGGGGGCAAGAGCCTCACGTCCACCGACATCGCCGTGTCCCTTGGCCTCTTTTCCCTGGGCGATCCGGGGCTCCTGGGGGGATTTGAAAGACAGTTCGTCCGGGAGGCTCACCGGCGCATGGTCGTCATGGTGGAGGATGTCATAGACCGGATGAAGACCAGCGCGGGCGACGTGCCTGTTGTGGTGGTGGGCGGCGGCAGCATTCTCGTGCCGGATAAGCTTGAGGGCGCCTCAGATGTCATACGGCCGGACCACTTCGAGGTGGCTAACGCCATTGGAGCAGCCATAGCCCAGGTGAGCGGCCAGATCGAGCGGGTCTTCTCCCTTGAGAAGCTGAGCCGCGAGGAGACCCTGGAGCAGGCTAAGGGGATGGCGATAGACGAGGCAGTCAAAGCGGGGGCCGATCCTGGCACCGTGGAGATAGTAGAGGTGGATGACGTGCCCTTGGCCTATCTGCCTGGAAATGCCACACGCATACGGGTCAAGGCAGCGGGGAACCTGAAACGCCTAAGGGGCGGGGGGGCCCCCCCGCCTGCAGTAAGAGAATGCGGGTAGCGCCATCACCAGGGGGCTCCATGGGAGAAGGCCGCCATTACGAGGCCTAGACCAGATGGATCCCGGTGTCAATGGCTTCAGAACGGAGGGAGGCCACAATCGTCCATTTCCTTGCATGGCCGGGGCGCCATGCCGCGAGGCTGGGGGCTCCTCACATCATACCCCCATCTAGAGATAGCCCAATGGGTAGACCGCCACCCGTGCCACCGGGCGTGATCGCAGGAACGCCTCAATCAACGCCTCCCAGGCCCAATTGCACCGAAGGCGCGGTTTCTGGGATGAAGCCCGTTCTTTGGGGCTCTTGCCATCTCATCCCTGGCCTTCTCGGTTTTGCGGGCAAGGACCTCCTCGGGCGCGGAGAAATCCATGCCTCCGGAGCGAGGCCTACCGGGATCTTAAGACTGTTTGCCCAGTCCACCAGGTCAGAGGAAATGCCACTCAGCAGGTATCAGAGTAGCGGATAGCGATCTCGACGGGGTTGAGTTTTCCTGATCCCCTCGATCACCTGCTTGAGCTTGTGTGTTGCGCTGGAACTTGAAGAGGCCGATTGGCCGCCCTGCTTTGCCGGCGGCCTCTAGACGGTTCAGGAACGCGATCCTTGAAGGGAGGCCCTGCGAAGCCGGGCCTCCCAAGGCAATCTTTGTCATTCAGCGCAGGCGCCTCTCCATCTCGGCCAGCTCGGGATCTACCATGACGCCCTCTCGCATTATCATTTCCCCGTCCATCCAGACTGAGGTATCCAAGCCTATACCGTCGGCGTGGGTTGCGGCAACCCTAGGTTCCCCTCCCGAATACATGGGCCCCTGGTAGCCAAAACCCCACATGTTTATTCCCCACGTGCGCTCGTCTTCGGTACAGACCCCGCTGGGCTTCGCATGGGGCAGGAAGCCGAAGGAGACGTGGGCAACGGTGTACATCCCGCCATCCCCGAAGCTCCTCAGCCATTCTGTGATGAACCCTGCCTCCTCGCCTCCGCGAACCTTGGTAATGTTCCCCTTGTCAATGACGAGCTCGACAGGCTCCTTCAGTAACCCCAGGTCAGCCTCGCCCCCTCCGTAGAACGAACAGTCCAACACTACCTTGCCATTGATGCTGGACTCCTCGGGGGCCCAGCCTATCTGACCAATGAGGTAATGCGGGCCGGGAGTGTCTGCCGATACCTCGTTGGCGACAGGCCTGTATGGATCATTCCTGAACGTGACATCCGTCCCTCGAGGGGTGGTAAATCGCATGGTCTTCGCCCCGCGGATCCTCTTTACCAGCGCGTCCTGGAAACCCCTCTGCAGAGGGACATCCAAGCGAGACAGGCAGCGAACCACCTGGTCAGTCCTGAGACCCCCCATGAAAAGGTACCTTGTGCGCCCGTTTCCCATGGCCCATTCCCATGAGGTTGAGAACATCAGCCACTGGTCATTCAGCTCTACCCACACGTCAGTATCCCGGATAGCACCCTTCACGGCACTGGGCAGGCCGTTATCCGCCACCTTGCCGAACCCACCAGGAGTCGAGTGCCACGCCAGGCACACCTTGGCGCCCAGGCTCTCAGCGGCCTTTGCCACCTCCTCGGCAACCTGGAAGTCACCCGCCGAGTCCACAGTTATGAGCAGGTTCTCTCCCCGCTTCACACAGGCCAGGTGCTCTGCTATGGTCCAACCGCAGCGAGCCATCTCAAGCCCGAAACAACGGGGCACGTTCACGCCTCCCACCCGTTCTCATCCTCTCCCAAGTCGCCTGGCAAGCTCCGCGACCTCGGGCCACACAACCCGTCCCCGGTCCAAGAGTTGCCTTTCATCAAGCCAGACGGAGCAGTCAAGACAGACACCGTCAATGTGGCTTATGGCCTCCCGGGCAGCACCCCCGGAGTACATGGGGCCCTGGTACCCGAAGCCCCACTCCGTGCTGCCCCAGACCCTCTCATCCTCGGTGGTGGTTCCCTCCAGCCTAGCCCCGGGGTTAAAACCATAACACACATGGGCCGCAATATACATGTTGGGATCGGCCAGCTTCTCAAACCATCTCTTGATGAGGTTTGCCTTGGCTCCACCACGAATGTCCCTGATGGTTCCCTCTTCCACCACGTATGTTATGACCTCGTCAAGCACCCCCAGCTCCGCCTCCCCACCGCCGGATATGGCCCCGTCGAAGGCGATCCGTCCGTTGATGGTGGACTCCAAGGGGGCCCAGCCGATCTGTCCCAGGAGGAAGTGCCCGCCCGGCGTGTCATACATGATCTCGTTGGTGATGGGCCTTTTCGGGTCGTTCTCAAAAACCACATCAGTGCCAGCGTCATTTGTGAGTCTCATTCTCCTGGCTTCCCTGGTGAGCGCCACGACCTTGTCCTGGAATTCCTTCTGGGCCCGAATGTCAATCTTGCCTATACACCGTACCAGCTGGTCCACGGACAGGCCGCCCAGCATGACCTGGCGGGTTCTGCCATTGGTCACCGCCTTGTTCCAGGGGGTGGAGTAGAGGAGCCACTGGCTGTTCAGCTCGATCCACACATCCGTGTTGGGAATACATGTTATTAACGGTTCCGGTAGGTAGGCCTCGGTCACCTGGCCATAGCCCTCCGGGGTCGAGTGCCATGCCAGCATGACCTTACCCCCCGCGCTTTCCGCAGCCTTGGCGATCTCCTCCGCCACCCGGAAGTCGCTGATGGAATCAGTGGTGATCAGGACGCTCTCTCCAGGGCTCACTTTGATCTGATCCCGGATGAGCTTGTGGGCGGCGGTGCTGAGTTCCAGATCTAGGCGTGAAGGCAAGATAAGACCTCCCTTCAAAGAGTTTAGCCTGGCTCAGAAGCCCGTCTCGTCCTCCGTCGTGGTTCCAGTGGAACCGCTGATCCTGAGCGCGCTGGCAGCGTAATGTATGCCCAGGTAGAACGCGGCTCCAAGTAATAGGCTGGTGAGAGAGGGGATTCCCACCTGGGCGTAGTAGCCGATGATCGATGCCAGTATCCAGGCGACGAAGGCAGGCCAGTACACATCCGCATACTGGGTCCCAGGGCCGTAGCGGTAGGCCCCCTTCTTGACCACCCAGTAGTCAACGATGATTATTCCTGCCATGGGCGGAATGGTCACTCCCAGGAGGATCAGCCAGGACACGAAGTAATCGGCCAGCCCGGCCACACCAATGAGGGTGGCTATGGTGCCGCAGAGCAGAACGATCCTGGATTTCTTCGCCTTGAATATGTTGGACAGGCCCAGTGACGAGGTGTACAGGTTGTTGTCATTGGTTGTCCACTGCCCGGCTATCAAGACGACCAGTGCCGGGAACCCGAGGCCCAAGGCCAGCATGGCTGAGGGCAGGTCCCCTGAGCCCGTGGCGAGGCTGGTTATAGTGCCCGCGACTATGACAAAGGTGTTTGCCACCACGAAACCGCATATCGTGGCAATCCAGGCAGCCGAAGAAGACTTGGCGTAACGGGTTATATCAGCCTGTGCCGATGCCCCTGCAGCGAAGGAACCCACAGCTAGAACAACACCCGCACTCAAAGACATTGGCGAAGGAGGAATGAAAGCGAAAAGAGGGGACCAGCCGCCTGATGCCCTGACTGCGGCGATTATGCCGATTATCGCGGTTACGAGGATGGCGGGTATGGCTAACTTGCTTAGAGCACTCAGCCCTTTATACCCGTAGTAAGCCGTGATCATCATGAGAATGCCTCCCCAGAGGGCTGCAACCTTTGGCGCAGTGATGAAGCCCCCGTTGGAGAACATGGCATTGATGGTCATCCCGAAGAACCCGACCTGCACGGAGTACCAGCCTAGCATCGTGATGGCAAGAACAGCCCCGATCACCATGGAGCCCTTCCGCCCGAACGAGTGCCTGGAGAGCATGGCGGTGCCCACTCCCTCCCTGGCGCCCGCGGCTCCCACCAGCCCCCCGTACACCGCCAAGATAAGATTGCCGATGATGGTGGCGAAGACAGCCTGCCTTACGTCCAACCCCGCAGCCATGGCGGCCCCGGTGAACAATCCCGACATGCATATGCAGAAGCCTGCTGCTACCAGCGCCACGTCGAGGGTACTCCTTCTTTCCCCAGGCGTTACCGGTGTGACGGCATGGTCGCCGTGGATGTCAACCATCTGGCTCTTGAGTTCCTGAGTTGCCATATCACTCACTCCCTCCAACAAAGAGTTTGGTGTAGACCGGGCCAGTGGCCCCCTGCGGCTCTCGCGACCCTATTCCATGAGCCGCCCCCTGTCCAGCAGCGGCTTCTCGTCGATAAGAAGCGTTGGCCTCCTGACTACGAGATCCAGGTGGATTGGAACCTGAATCCTCCCGCCGAAGGTGGCATTCGCCCCCAGCGCAACGTGGATGGTACCTGCCACCTTCTCATCCTCCAAGGCCAATCCCGTGAGCATGGCGGCACTGTTCGTTCCCACGCCCAGTTCAGCCAGGTTCTTTCCCAGTTGTCCCACTGGACCAAGTAACTCCTCCAGTCTCGCCGCGGCTTCACCCCCTTGAATGCTCTTGACCATCCCGTCACGTACCTCCAGTTGCACCGGTGTCTCCAGGAGCCCAACCCCTGCAATACTACCGTCTACTGTGATGATGCCATTGGCGCTTCCCTCAACAGGGGCAAGGTAGGCCTCTCCCGCAGGAAGGTTTCCGAAATCCCCCGGCCCGTGGTAGATCCCGGTATCAAGAACGGATCTCCTGCCCCCTATGCCCATGGAGAGGACCTCTCCTTGTTCCCCTATAATCCTTGCGGTATGCCCGGCATCCAGGATAGAGCCTACACGAGCGGTGAACTCGGCCATTGCCAGGTAGTCCACCCCTGAGATCCTGAGAAAGGAGTCCTTGAGTATGCCAGGCAAGGAGACAATCCTGGCTCCTTTGGAGCAGGCTCTCTTCCTCGCCTCAGTGTGGGAAAGGGACTTGCTGGTCGCCATGATTGCCACGCCGGAAGCCTCCAGGGCCGCCCCGATGTGGGCTGGGGGTTCCTCCCCGTGGATCCGCCCCGGCATGATATGGCACAGGACGGCCTTGTCCGTGATCTCCTGAACCGAAAGCCACAGGGATTGCCCAATATCCTCGGTTTTGCTGTCCGTGATTACCATCACGTGCTCACCGGGGCGCACGTCAAGGCAGGTTGTCACTACGGTACGGGCCGTTTCCAGCAAGTCCTTCTCCACAGGGATTACCTCCCGCAGGCCTTGGCTAGTTCAGCCAGTTCCGGGTGCACGAGCTTACCCTCATCCATGATGATCCCCCCATCCAGCCACACAGAGGAGTTGAGACATATTCCATCGGCGTGCGAAGCAGCCTCACCAAAGCCTCCCTCGAACATGGGCCCCTGGTAGCCTAAGCCCCACTCGGTGCTTCCCCAAACCCTCTCATCCTCTGTGCAGAGGCCCGTCAGCTTGGCGCCGGGGTTGAAGCCGTAACACACATGGGCTATGTTGAGCATCCTGGGGTCGTTCAGCCTATCCAGCCAGGCCCTGAGGGTCTTGGCCTCGTCCTTCCCATTTATCTCTACAATTCTGCCCTCTTCGACCAGCAAGGTGATGGGATTCGCCAGGATGCCCAGGTCCGCCTCTCCCCCGCCCGAGAAGGAACCGTCGAACACGATCTGGCCGTTGATGGTAGGCTCCACTGGTGCCCACCCTATCTGGCCTATGAGAAAGTGAGGTCCGGGGGTTTCCGCTGTAAGCTCATTGGTGATGGGCCGGTTCCCATCGTTCTGGAACCTGATGTCCGTCCCGGCAGGATTGGTAATTCTCATGGACTTGGCGCTCCGGGTCATCTCTACGATCCTGTTCTGAAAAGCTGTCTGAGCCCTCATCTCTACCTTCCCTATGCACCGGACAACCCTGTCCACATCCAGGCCCCCGAGGAAGAGGTTCCTGGTCCTGCCGTTAGCCATGGCAATCTCCCAGGGGGATGAGTATAGAAGCCACTGGTTGTTGAACTCAATCCAGGCGTCTGTGGCAGGTATGGCTGCCTTGAGACCCTCCGGGAGCCTGGGATCGGCGACCTTCCCGTAGCCATCAGGCGTGGAATGCCACGCGACCATAACCTTGGCACCTACAGCCTCGGCCGCCTTGGCCGTCTCCTCGGCAACCCGCCAGTCGTTAACGGAGTCGATGGTGACCAAGACGCTTTCCCCTGGCTTCACCTTCACCATTTCCCGCACTATCTTGTAGGCCGCACTGGCTAGTTCAAGATCCTGTCTGACCGGCATGTGAATCCCTCCCGCGAAAAAGAAAATTCCCCTTCTTACGGGGTTAGACTCTAATACCTGCAACTCCCCTGTGAGGAAGACAAGAGAATCGCTCCTGGGATTAGGCGCTTGCACAAACGCGACTTCAATACCGGTTCAGCAGGCTATAGAGTGACAGAACCATTCTGTAGTTGGTCTTAAAGGGTTCCTGGAACGGGTCTATGCCCAGGATGTTCTTTATCCTGTCCTTCCGGTAGTTGATGGTGTTTCTGTGAATGCAAAGCCTGGAGGCTATTTCAGCGACGGGTTCGTCGTTCAGGAGCATCTCGAAGGTACGATACAGGTCCGTTCCCTTGCATTTATCGTGTTCCTTCAGCTGTTGTACCTGGGAGACAATGTAGTTCCTGATTTCTTCCCCCGCAGCCATCTCATCCAGGTAGTAGTAGAAAGCCACATCGTCAATGCTGACCGCCTTGCCGAAACCCATCAATTCTTTGGAGATCAACGCCGTTCTTCTTGCCTTTTCGTAACTGGTCTTGAGATCAAGGGGCCTGCCGGCGTAAGAGCCTATCCCCACTACCGCGTCCACGCCTTCGTGAACCCGGATAACACTTACTAGTGCCTTCCCAAGAACCTTTGCCCTGTCCTTGATCTGGCGATAGGGCTCATGTCCCTCCAGGAACACGGATATGCTTGTGTTTCCGAATACACAAATGTTGGAGGGGTTGTCCTGCCATACGGTCTCTGAGACCCTGGCTCGCGCCAGGTCCCCTATTTGGGGCCGGGCCTTGGCACTGGTGTCGAGATTGGCGTACAAGGCGATCCTCTTCCCCTGCATGTCCCAGGAAAACTGCTGGGCGGTGACCAGGAGGCTCTCGTCTGTCTTGAAGCGCCCTCTGAGCAGATCGTTGAGGAAGTCGGTCCTTCGCTGGTTCTCCGACTCCTCCATGGCGATCCTGTTCATCAGGCCAGCCGCGAAGGCGATCCTGGCTTGATCAATGGCTATCTCCTCCAGCTTGCCAACCCCGTCCACATCGAGCACCACCACCGTTCCATAGAACCTGTGGCCGAACACGATGGGGCGCAGCATGAGCCGTAACGAGTTCTCAATGTAAAGGGTCCTCCCGTTCTGGAGGTCTTGTTCGTGCATTGCCAGAAGGTCTAGGATAGAAGAAGGATCTCCCAAGGCGGCCCCCTTGGGGTTTCGTGAGTGACTCGTAACCACATTGTTCCTGTGGTCCGTTAAAACCACGGGTTTATCCAGGATCAAGGACAGCTCCCTGGCGACCTTCTTCATGTTTCCGGCCTTGCCCCTGTCGAAGACTATGTTGGTGAGTCGCTCGTGGACGGAAAAGGCATACCTGATCTTCTTGGTTTCCCTGGCCAGGATCTCCTCGAGCAGTGGAGAGATGACATCTATGTAGGCGACGTCCTCAGGAACGAGGATTACCGGGATCTTAAGGCTGTCCGCCTTGTCAACCAGGTCTGTGGAAATACCCCTCATGTAGGTATCCGGATAGCAGATGACAAGGCCAGCGGACTTGCGCTTCCAGATTTCCTCAATCATCTGGACTTGGGCCTGTATGTTGTCCTTGAGGTTGAAGAAGGCTGTCAGCCACAGTTCGTAACCCCTGAACCACCGGAAGGCATCGGGCACTTCGATGACACTGACATGCTGGATCACATTGTCCAGGCCATCCCGGCCCGCTATCACTTCGCCTTTCCTTAGCCCTCCGATCTCCAGGGCCTCATTGACCGTGATACCCAACGTGAACACCCCCTGCCGGCAACTACACGAGGAGTGTTGTCTCTCTTCTATCGCGACCACCATTGGTCCTTCTTTGACCCCTGGTAGTTAAGGGTGATAGAGCCGGGTGCAACGATGCGTCACGGGTGCAGCCTGTGCTCACGAAGGATCCCGGACCGGGACGCCCGAGGCTTTGGGGGAGAACTCCTGGCGGCGCTATTTCGTCTATGGGGATGGGAGGTAATGCGAGATGAAGATCCTGGCTATCATGGTCTTTGTGCTTTCGCTGGCGGCCTCAGGCTGTACGCTGGCAGAAGTCCCTCCTAGCCCCGCCTACATTGAGGGCCTCGTCCACTCGGTTGAGGGTGACAGGTTCCTGGTCGTGGAGGGGCTGGAGGACCCGGGGATACCCTATGACGAGTGGTCCAAGAAGGGGCTCAACGCAGCCTGGCTCACGGTGACGGGTGAGACAGTGATAGTTGATGAGAAGGGCTCCCAGCTGGAAACCGGGGCCATCTGCCGCGGTGGGCCAGTTCGGGTTTGGGTCACAGGCCCGGTGAAGGAGTCTTATCCCGTGCAGGCTGACGCGGAGCGGGTGCTTACCCTGGCTCCGGCGGGCCCGGCCGGCTGAAACTGACCTCTCCCCGTGAGAGAGATCACACCACCGGGGCCTGTGCCAGCGGCCTTACCAGGGAATCGCACTGTGCCAGGGTAGCATAGGAAAGACCCCTGCGAAGAGACAGGCAGGAGGTCAAGAGAGACACCGGGATAAGGGGGATCTGATGGGGCGCCCCCTGGCGCCCCATTCCTTCTTTCGGGAACACCAGCCTAGCCTAGCACTTTGAGTACCCGCAGAACATGCACGTGACACAGCCTGCCTCGTGCCTTACATGGCCCCCGCACTCTGGGCACGCCCCCATGTGATACTGCAGCTGGTCACTGCTGGCCACAAAGAACTCATGGGGGTTGTCCGGAGCCCGGCCATCGTTGAGGTAGTCAGCCATGACTATACCCAGGGCATCCGCGCACGAGAGCACCATCCCCCCGTTCTGCCAGGAAGGCGACGGGCAGCGGATGCCCCGGAGTTCCTTGATTATGGACTCCGGCTTCACCCCTGAGCGCAGCGCGATGGAAACCAGTCGCGCCACGGCCTCGGACTGGGAGGCCGCGCACCCCCCTGACTTGCCCATGGAGGCGAATACCTCGCAAAGACCCACCGAATCCTCGTTTATGGTGACGTAGAGGTTACCGCAGCCCGTCTTCACCCTCTCAGTCCTGCCGCGAGTCACCTGCGGCCGCGGCCTGGGCTCGATCTCCTTGGGCTGCTCCTTCTTGGGACCAACATTGAGCACCTGTGACTCGCGGCTGCCGGTCCTGAACACGGTGAGCCCCTTGCACCCAAGTTCGTAGGCCATCCTGTAGATCTTCGCCACGTCCTCGACGGATGCCGAGTGGCGCAGGTTGATGGTCTTGGACACCGCATTGTGGGTATACTTCTGGAAGGCCGCCTGCATCCTTACATGCCACTCAGGGTCAATGTCCAGGGCAGTCATGAACAGGCGCTTCACGTCCCCGGGAACCTCGGGGATCCCTTGCACCGAACCGTGCGTCGCCACCATCTTCATGAGCTCCTGGCTGTAGAAGCCCCTCTGGACTGCCATCTCCTCAAACAGTGGATGGATCTCAACCAGTTCCTCGCCATCCAGGACCCTCCTGGTAAAGGCCACGGCAAAGAGGGGTTCGATGCCGCTGGAGCACCCCGCTATGATGCTGATGGTACCCGTGGGAGCCACAGTTGTGGTTGTGGCATTCCGTATGGGCGGCTCCGCCTTCTCGTCAAAGACGCTGCCCGGGAAGTTGGGGAAGGGTCCTCGCTCCCGGGCCAGTTCCCGTGAGGTCTTCACACCCTCCTCCAGGATAAACCTCATTACATCCTCGGCCAGCTGCAGGGCTTCCTCGGAATCGTAGGGGATACCCAGGAGGATAAGCATGTCGGCGAAACCCATGACCCCAAGCCCGATCTTCCGGTTGCCCTGTGTACGCTCCCCAATTACCGGGAGCGGGTAGCGATTGGCGTCTATGACATCATCCAGGAACCGGACGGCCAGGGATACGATCTCCCCCAGCTTCCGGTAGTCAACGGCAGGCTTCTCCCCGGGCATGTCCACCATCCGGGCAAGGTTGATGGAGCCCAGGTTGCAGTTGTGGGCCACCATACCCTGGGCGATGAGGGAGTGGGTGACCGGTTCAGAGGCATCATACACCACTGTTCTGCCGTCGTTCACTACCGAGCGCACCCGGGACTTGCCCTTCTGCGACCGCCTTCGCTGGGTTGAGTTCAACCAGGCCTCTACCTGGCCTGCCCTGGAGTCCGGGAACCCCACCGTGCTGAGGAACGCCTGCATTCCCGCCAGGGTGATCTGGATGTGGCGCCGGCGCCGGGATGTGCCGTGACTCTTCACGCTGGAGTCTATCCCCAGCCCCAGCAAAAGGAGCTGGATATCCCTGGCCATTTCCTCGGAATCTGTCCTGAGTGATACCGTGCCTCGATGCTGGGACACCGATCCCCTGAGCTGGAACAGGCTGCGGAGGTAGGCTGCCTGCTGGGACTGGGAGCCCGTCATCACTGCACTGGGCACCCCCTGGCCTGTATCGCCACTCCAAGGCTCACCGGCAATGCCAGCAGGGCAGGCCTGGCTGAGGATGATCACCTGGTCCTCCCCTGTGAGTTCCTCTATGGGGACCCAGCCCCTTTCCGTGAGGACCCTGTGGTCAGGGGTGGCCCTGAGGGTGAGGCCGTTCTGCAGCTCCAGCCTCATGACTTCCCGCTCCCCCACCCTCACGAGGGTGGCTGGCTTCAAGGCCGGAGCCTCACCTTCCCCCAACCGCTGGTCGGTTTGTACCTGGACAGCCTGGCCGGAGCACTGGCGCTGGTAGGCGTCTTCAACCCGCTCCCAGCCCTCTTCCGTAAGGATCCTGGTCTCCGGGGCAAAGCATGACTCGTAGGGCAGCAGGGGTTGCTCACCGCAATCCAGTGAGATGATGCCGTTGGTTACCCAGGTCAGCGTCTCGGGCTCGGTGACGTCGAATACTTCTTCCTCTCCGTCCGGGTCAACGCTCTCCAGGGCGTCCACCCATACCTCCGGTTCGGAAAGCCCGCCAAGGTCGCCTCCGGGGACCAGCATATGGCAGGTCCTCTCTACCAGGGAGACTCCCCCTTCAACCATGAGGCCCTCGCGGGTGAAGGCACTCACGGAGGACCTAACTCCAAGGACAACAAGAAGGGTCTTCAGGTCACTGAGGAAGGATGGAGCCCCTGAAAGGTGCAGGTTCCCCTGGCCGTCCCGCCAGCCCATGTACTGGAAGAGGGCCTCAACGAAGGCCTGCTGCACATTGCGGGGCGCCGCCAGGACCGCGCTTGGCACCCCCTGGGACCCAGCCCCGAAGGCCTTCCATACCTTGCCCAGGGAGCCAGGGGCTGTGAGCACTGTGGTCCTGCCCACCTGCCGGGTGGAGCAATCAACGCTCCAAGCCTTGAGTATGGCCAGGGCCCTTTCCAGAAGGTGTCTCTGGTCACTGCCAAAGGCCAGATGGGCTTGTCCGGAGTGGTGCTTCCCATCCGCCACCAGGCCCAGCATGAAACCGTACTCCTCGCAGTTCTCCAGTGGAAGGCAAAAACCATTCCTCTCCCTCAATCCCATCACGTTCACACCGGGAGGGAGGCTTGAGGATGACGAAGAGCCCGTGCCTGCCAGGACCTCCAGGCCGTCCCCTGCCCTCAACTGGGAGGCGGGCACCCAGCCCCGCCCAGTCACCCTGAACTTGTGGTCACCGGTCACCCTGAGTTCCAGGCCCGAAGTGGTCCTGATGCGGTAGACCTGCTGCACACCGTTGTTGATCACCCGGGTTATGGGCCTCGGCCCTTCGGGTGTAATGATTCTCATTCCAGGCCGAAGACTGCCTGCCCTCAGCAGCCCCTTATCCGTGGAAACCAGGGTATCCCCAGTGACGCAAGGATTGGTGCTCTCAATGTCGCCAAGTAGCGGGGTGGGGTTGTCCCGGTTGAGCCTGTCCATGAACACGATGCCCGGCTCTCCGTTACGCCAGGCACCCTCAACGATCTTCTGGAACACCTCTTTTGCCCTGAGGCTTCCAGATACGCTGCCATCCCTTGGGTTGATGAGGTCGTACTCCTCGTCAGCCTCGGCCTTCCTCATGAACTCCTCAGTGATACCCACAGATATATTGAAGTTTGTGATGTCCGCGTTGTTCTCCTTGCATGTGATGAATTCCATGATATCCGGGTGATCAAACCTGAGGATGCCCATGTTCGCGCCCCTCCTGGTGCCCCCTTGCTTTATGGCATCAGTAGAGGCGTTGAAGACCTTGAGGAAGGATATGGGGCCGCTGGCTACACCACCGGTGGATTTGACCTGGTCGCATTTGGGACGGAGTCGCGAGAAGGAGAACCCCGTTCCCCCGCCGCTCTTCTGGATCACGGCCATGTTCTTGACACTCTCGAATATGCTCTCCATAGAGTCCTCGATGGGCAGTACGAAGCAGGCCGATAGCTGCTGGAGGTCCCTGCCGGCATTCATCAGGGTAGGCGAGTTGGGCATGAAGTCCAATTCGTCCATGACCTCGAAGAAACGTTCAGATAGGGCTTCGACATCACTGGCGGATGCGCCGTACAAGAGCTCGGACTCGGCAATGTTCCGGGATACCCTCCTGAGCATGTCCTCAGGGGTCTCCACCACCTTGCCGTCCACCTTCTTCAGATAACGCTTCTCCAGGACCGTCCTGGCATTGGAGGACACCTTCACCCCGAACCACCCTTTCCTTTCGTGGCAGCAGCCCCTTGATCTCCTCGATGAATGATGTGGCATCGGTGAACTGCCGGTAAACCGAGGCGAAACGCACGTAAGCCACCCCATCGATGTCTTTGAGAGAGGCCATGACCCTCTCTCCTATGTCCCCAGCGTGCACCTCCCCGCCGGGAACCCCTCTGAGTTCCTCCTCTATGGAGTCCACCAGTGACTCCAGGCGCTCCAGGGGTACCGGTCGCTTATGGCATGCCTTCATGAGCCCGCTCAGCACCTTCTTTCGATCGTATGCCTCACGGCGGCCGTCCTTCTTCACCACCACCAGGGGAGGGGCCTCTGCCCGTTCGTAGGTGGTAAAACGGCGCAGGCAACCAGAACACTGGCGCCTGCGCCTGATGACGTAGTCCCCTTCCACAGCCCTGGAGTCAATCACCCTGCTTTCGGGCCCCCTGCAAGAAGGGCACTTCAATGGGAGCACTCCTGACAGGTACCTTTTCTGTCATTATAGTACATAACGGGGACTGGCACAACATATTGTGGGTGATCACTCCAGATTCACTATATACGGGGCTACCTCCCTCTCTCCAGGATCCTCCTTAACCGCTCTCTCTCCCTGGCTGCTTCCCTGGCCTTCCTGCCAAGTCGCCTGGGGTTGCCTTTCTTGGGCCTCTCCTGGTCTTCGTGGTCCGCTTCATCGGGGCGCACACCCGGTGGTGGGAAGAGCCTCTCGCCAAACTCCTCGGAGCTGCATGCCAACGCCCCTTTGGCCTGTGCCCTGGAGGCCACCTCCCTGTCGGATGTCACCACCAGTGACCCGGGCCCTGCCCTGGCCACGATGAGGTTATCCGCCGGCGTGTGGTAGCGGGCCTCGATGCCCCTTGAGGACTCTCCCCCGGGGGCCCCGTCAAACACCACCAGGATCCTGTGGCCGGTCTTCGCCTTGTACCGTGCCAGGTGCTCGAACAGCCGCGAGCGGCCTGCCTCCAGGGAAAGGGACTCCGCCCTGGCTAGGAGGGGCACCCGGCGGATGAGGTTGTACCCGTCGATGATCAGCAGCATGGCATTGCTCCTGGTTTACCAAACCTACCTAAATCGCAAGTTTGGAAGGCCGCCTCTCTTCGGCCAATTTTGACGCTTCATCCAGGATTGCTCCGAAAAGTCTTACATCCTGTCCACGCCCGTTTAGACTATCCGT